>JAGQRL010000172.1 GCA_020425485.1 Rhodospirillaceae bacterium | reverse complement strand
CAGGTGGTTGCGGCGGAAAGCACCGAGGCGACCTCCCAGGTGATGTTCCGCTTCCCCACGCCGATCACGGTGGAAAACGGCCACAGCCTGCTGGTGCCGATGATCGCGCGGGAGGTGCCGGCCGAGCGCCTGTCGCTCTACCAGCCGGAAACCCACGCGCTGCATCCGTTGAGCACGGTGCGCCTGGAGAACGACAGCGAAAGCGGCCTGCCGCCGGGCGTGCTGACCCTGTTTGAGCAGGCGGCGGCGGACGGCCTGGTGGCCTATGTGGGCGACGCCCAGATCGGCGCCTTCCCGGCCGGCGAGGACCGGCTGATCAGCTTTGCGGTGGACCAGCGGGTGCGCGTCGACCGCGAATCTTCCGGCGGCCAGACCATCACCGAGGGCAGCATCGTCGACGGCATCCTGCGCCTCACCCTGACCGACGAGCAGACCACCACCTACACCATCACCGGGGCCGCCCGCGAGGACCGGCTGGTGGCGCTGGAACACCCGCGCCAAGCCGGCTGGGATCTGGTGGTCGACCCCGCCTTGCGGGTGGAGGAGACCGACAGCCGCTACCGCATCTACCGGGACGTTCCGGCGGGCGAGGTGGTGGAAGTGCCGGTGACGCTGCGCCGGCCGCGCTTCGAGCGGGTGTCGCTGGTCGACATGTCCGATGGCCAGATCCAGTACTACACCTCGGCGGCACGGCTGTCGGACTCGGTGCGCGCGGCGGTGGCGGAGCTGTCCACCTACCGGGCGGCCATCGTCGATGCCGAAACCGCCCTGCGCACGCTGGAGAACGAGCGGCGCGCCATCGTCGACGACCAGGCGCGGGTGCGCCGCAACCTCGACTCCGTGCCGCGGGACAGCGACCTCTACCAGCGCTACCTGCAGACGCTGAGCGAGCAGGAAGACCGGCTGGAGGTGCTGAACCAGGAAGTCGACAGCGCCCAGACCGACCTGTTGGCCGCCCGCCAGGCGCTGATCGACTACGCCCGCAACGTCACGCTGTAGGGCAAACCCGCCGCAAGCCGCTGCCCGGCTTTCCCCGCGATCCTTACATCGCGGGGAAGCGGGCGGCGGTGCTGGTTCCCCGGCTTCCGGCCATCCGCCGGGAGCGCCTGATTGACATGGATTGGGTCGGCAGCACGCCGATCCGCAAGCATCGGTGGGGTCCCCCGGCGTGGGGCGCCACCGGGCCGGGGCGGGCAGGGAGGGGGTCCGCCCCGGCCGCATTTTCCACTGCCGTTGCCGCCCCATCTTGACGGCATTGGTCGGCACCCCCTCGCCCGGCCGCCCAATCGGCAGACTGTCGTTGGGTGGCCGGGCGGCGGGGTTGGGCCGGGAAGCCCCCGACCCAACGGCCGGAACCGATTCCGCCGAAGGCCAAAACCCACTATCCTCGCCGCCGGGGTCCCCGTAGCTCAGTAGGATAGAGCATCAGATTCCTAATCTGAGGGTCGCAGGTTCGAATCCTGCCGGGGACGCCAATTGGATCAGAATACTTCTACGACTGTCCGCATTCGGCTACCGAATCAAGTGTACCCAGCGAGGCAACATCGCTGGAGTGCGCGAATCCCAACTGGCGCTGCCTCTTGCTCCTCCTCGCTCTTCCACATTTGAGGCTTGGGTAGTATCAGAGGCGCCTGGAAATGGGAGATTCAGAAATGTCAACGCGTTTCCTTGGGCTTGGCGCCTCCAGAAACGAAGTGATCTGTGTAGACGTCGAGATTCATGACAACAGTCAGCCGATTGTCGTACTCCTAGATCACACCTGGAAAATCCAGGAGGGCGACCGCGGAGCCGCGTACAATGTTCTTTACCAACAATGCGCCGACTACGTCCGGGAAAACCAAATAGATCGCGTGATTGTGAAGGCAAGCGCTGTTACAGGACAAGGTGCGGCAAGACTCGGGATGTTGCTCAGCGCGGAAGTTCGCGGCGTAGTCATTGCCGCAGCTGCGTCGGCCAGCGCTGTATCACAACTTTCGAAGGCAGTGATCAGCCGAACCTATGGAGATCGCAACGTGGATGAGTACGTCTCCGACGATGCGTTCTGGGCCGAATATATAGAGGGGAAATCGCTTCGAAAGAAGAGCCGAGAGGTCGCCATGCTGCTGATCGCCGCGAGGGACGGATGATGCCCGAGTACGTTTCAGGTCTGCATATCGGTGACAAAATTGGCAATGGACACTTTGGACAAGTGTTCAAGGGCAAGGATCCAGCCCACGGGGATGTCGCAGTTAAGGTATTAAGCCGCGAAGCTCAACAGGATGACGCTACTTGGGAGAAATACAAGAGCAGCGCGCTCAATGAAGCGCAGCACTTGTCAAAAGCGAAACACAATAATGTGGTTCAAATATTTCATGTAGTCGAGGGAAATCAAGGGAATAGCGTTGTCATATGCATGGAATATTGCCCTTGCGGCTCATTGGAGAATAGGTTCGCGCAAGGCCCTATGATTTTACAAGAAGTGAAGAAAGTTGCCACGCATGTATTGTTTGGTCTCGGCGCTCTACATGCACGAAATATGATTCATCGAGATATTAAGCCTGCAAACATTCTTTTAGACTCAATGGGGACAGCGAAACTCGGAGATTTTGGCTTGGTTACGGATGAGCTGATCCTTGGCTATGGCTCTCAGGCCGGTTACTTGGACCATATTGCGTATGAAGTGTGGAACGGTGCTGGAACGAGCCCTAAGAGCGACATTTGGGCTTTGGGGATGACCTTGTTCCGACTCCTGCATGGGAAGGTATGGTACGAGCAGGCGCCACGTCCGAGCGATTTGATTAAGCACGGCGGCTTCGTTGAGACCCTGAAATGGCTTCCACACATCCCCAAGGCCTGGCGTACTGCTATCCGGAAAATGCTGAACGACGATCCGGCGAAGCGATATCAGAATACAAACCAAGCCATGGCGGGCATCGCCTCTTTGCCAGTCAAGCCAGTTTGGACTGCTGCAGTCACCCCAGAAGGAGTTCGTTGGGAACAGATCAAGAAGCAGCGCCGGCTGATAGCGGAATGGGAGCGGATCTCTCCTCAAAAGCATCGGTGGCGGGCCTGGAGCGAGCCTCTTGGCGTTGGACAAACCCGTATACTTGGTGCCTCAGTCGGAACTGTCGGGCAAAGAAAGGCAATGTCGGAACTGCGTACCTTCTTCGGCACCTAGCTTGAACTCAGCCGCCTCGGGAGAAGGAAGGCGCCAGTAAGTTCTTTGTCAGAGATGGGTTTCAGACCCAATCTTGTCGCCGCGCCTTCCCGTCGGGACTTCGAGCACCGCGTACAATATGCAGCAGCTGCACTCACGCCCGGAGGCGGACGCCAACTGCTGCCGCAGCAGCGGCATTTCGGAAGGCCTATGCTTAAGTTGGGCGATTTCCGGTTCAACGTCCCACCTCCCTTTGAGTGGGCAGCTTGTGAACAAATCATGAATCATCTCCTGGAAAACGTCAACATCATAGCGTGTCGGCGCTATGACCCATCTTCCGCATCGGCGCGTAGCCGAGGGCATTGGCACGGGGAATTCGTCCGATCAGTCGCTAAGAGTCTCTTCGAAGGCGGCGGAGGTGGCGCCGTGGGCGGCCTTCGAGGACAGTTCGTCGGACTTGGACCGGCCGGTCTCGTCGCGGCGGCGCAGCCTGCCGGAGACCAGCAGCAGGGCAAACAGCCCCAGCGCGATGCCGACCCCCAGCACCACCAGGTCCCACGTCGCCCAGCTTGCGGCCGGCCGGGCCAGCACGCTGTTGAGGCAGGCCACCGCCAGCAGCGCCAGGAAGGCCGAATAGAGCATCCTGAAGACGAAAGCGAAGATGCCGGCGAAGGTGGTGAGCACGCCGGCCGCTGCGATGCTGACGCCGACCTCCTCATGCGTGGTGAAGACCGACCGCCACTCCTCAACGGGCAGCACGAACACGAACGCCCCCACGGCGATGAGGATGAGGCCGACGACCGTGCTCTTCATCGGTGCTTGTCCTCTCCGCCCGGCCGCGGCGCTGCGGCGGTGTTGGTGACGGTGTTGGTGGCGGCAAAGGTGGTTTCCAGCACCTGGGTGAGGGCCGGGCTGGTCTGCTCCACCGCCGGCACCAGCCATGGCGTGTTGATGCCGCCGCGGAACACGTCGCGCTCGTCGAGGTGGACTTCGCCGAAGGTGTAGAGGGCGGCGTAGACGAGCACGGCCAGCACCGGGCCGCGGGCGATGCCGAACCACATACCCCACCAGCGGTCGCCCCACCCCGACCTCATCTTCCGCGCCGCCTTCCAGCGCCAGATGGTCTGCCGGCCGATCAGCATTTTCAGGACGAAGAACACGCCGATGGCGAGCATGACATCGAGGATGGACAGGTTGGGCAGCGGCCCCTCGCCCGCCGTTTCCTGTGCCATATCGGTGTTCTGGATGAAGTCCGACTGCCAGAGCGGCTCCAGCAGCAGCAGCAGCGGGCTGTAGGTGACGACCACCAGGGCGATGGCGGCGGCGTAGACGCAGGTGATCGCCACCTCGAACTTCAGCCCGCGGATGAGGCCGACGAAACCGGAGAGCAGGGCGAACCCGAACACGGCGGCATCGGCAGCGACGAACTGTAGCGCATCCCCGTCCATGGGCCGGCCCGTCGGCTGTTCACACAGTGGCACCCCATGCGGGCGATTGGCCAAAGCGTGCCTTGCCCCACCCCCTCGCGCAAGGCGGTTGGCGCCCCCTCGCAAGCCGGGCCAAGGGCAGGTCCAGGGGTTGGCGGGCTACGGGCAGGCTTGCGGCGGCGTGCCGGCGGGGGCTGCGGGCAGCGGGCTGCCGATGTAACAGGCCGCACAGCGGTCCATCACTTCCAACGCCGGCCCCGCGCCCGCCAGCCCATAGTCGTAGCCGAACTGCTGGGAAATCAGCGTCAGTTGCCGGCCGAACCGGAGTGCTGGGAAGATCCGCTCGTCCCAGCCCAGTTCCACCAGCAGCAGGTTCTGGCCCGGCTGCCCGAACACCCTGGCATCGACCGGGGCGAACACCGTCTGCTCGTCGATGTGCACCATCACCGGCATCACCTGGCCCTGCTGCAGCCGCTGGCCCGGCGCATCGATGCTGAAGGCCAGGCCGTCGCGGCCGACGCTGATGAACAGCTCGCGGCCGGCCTGATCGGTGGTCACGGCGGCACAATAGGAAAACTCCCCGGCATCGGTGAACCAGGTGAAGGTTTCCCAGGCGCCTACCTGCTCGTGGTCGGTCATGCGGCCAGCCTGGGCCGGCGTGCACGCGATGGCCAGCCAGAGGCCAAGGACGAGTGCGACACGCATGAACAATCCTCCCTTCACCTTCGCAATCGGGCGGCCGGGCTCAGCACCCCGCCGGCACCGGCGCCGCTACAGTGCCGCCAGGCGGTCGCGCAGGCGGCGCACGGCAAAATCCAAGAACACCCGCATCTTCGACGGCAGCGCGCCGCCCCCGGCATGCACCAGATGGATCGGCAGCGGCGCCACCTCGTGGTCGGCCAGCACGATCTTCAGCGTGCCGGCGCGCACCTCGTCGGCACACTGGTAGTGCAGCACCCGGGTGGCCCCGACGCCGCGCGCCGCCGCCCACACCGCCGCCTCCGCGGTGGAGACGGTGAGGCGCGGCCGGATCGGCACCTCCAGTGTGCCCTTGGCACCGGGCGCGCGAAAGCTCCAGGTGGCGGCCGGTGCCAGAAACTCGAAATTGACGCAGGCCAGGTGGGCGAGGTCCGCCGGCACGCGGGGCAGGCCGTGCCCGGCGATCAGCCCGGGGCTGGCGCACACCACGGTGCGCATGGTGCCCACGCGGGTGGCCATCAGCCGGCTGTCCGGCAGGGTGCCGATGCGCACCGCCATGTCCACATGGTCGGCGATCAGGTGCAGGTTGCGGTCGGACAGCACCAGGCGGACGTCGATTTCCGGGAACGCCGCCAGGAAGTCGGTGACGATGGGCAGGATGTGCAGGCGGCCGAAGAACACCGGGGCGGTGAGGATCAGCTCGCCGCGCGGCACCTGGAATTCGCCGGCCGCCACCCGCTCGGTCTCGTCCACCTCCTCCAGGATGCGGCGGGCCGATGCCGCATAGGTCGCCCCGGCATCCGTCAACGCCACCTTGCGCGTGGTGCGCACCAGCAGCCGGGTGCCGAGATGCCGTTCCAGCTCGTTCACCTTGCGGCTGACGGTGGGCAGCGGCACCCCCAGCTCGCGGCTGGCGGCGGAAAAGCTGCCGCGGTCGGCGACCCGCAGCAGGATCGCCATGGCTTCCAGACGGTCCACGATTTATCTCATTTTATGAGAATGAATTTCTCAACAATAGGCAATTATTGTTTCTGATGAAACTGGATACCTCTCTTGGCGGACGCACCGACATCCCGGTGCCGCCGCACCAGAGGAGATCCACCATGGCCCGTATCACCATCCCCACCCGCGACGATGCCCCCGCCGCCTCGCAGCCGGTTCTCGATGCCGTGCACAAGCAGCTCGGCGTCGTGCCCAACATGTTCCGGCTGATCGCCAGCAGCCCGGCCGCCCTGCAGGGCTTCGCCGCCAACAACGCGGCCCTTGCCAAGACGCTGGACGTGAAGACGCGCGAGCGCATCGCACTGGCCGTCGCCCAGGTGAACGGCTGCGGCTACTGCCTGTCGGCCCACACCTATCTGGGCCTCAACCTGGCCAAGCTGTCGCCCGACGAAGTGGCGCTCAACCGCAGCGGTGCCTCCGCCGACGCCAAGGCCAACGCGGCCGTGCGCTTCGCCGCCAAGGTGGTGCGCGAGCGCGGCCAGGTGACCGATGCCGACCTGCGGGCCGTGCGCGCCGCCGGCTACAGCGACGGCGAAATCGTCGAGATCGTCGCCGTGGTGGCGGAGAACATCTTCACCAACCTGTTGAACCTGGTTGCCGACACCGACATCGACTTTCCCGTGGTCGACGTCGCCGAGGCCGCCTGACGCCTGGCACAGGCCGGCGGCCCCGCGGCTGCCGGCCTGCTCCGGTGCCAAGGAGCACGACAATGCCCCACGGATATCTGGATATCGCCGCCACCCCCAGCGTGCTGGCCACCCAGGCCGCCATGGGATCCGAAGAGCTTTGGCAGACCGCCAAGGGCGGCCGCCCGCAGGATCGGTTCGGCCCGCGCGAAACCGCCTTCATCGCCCAGCGCGACAGCTTCTTCCTGGCGACCGTCTCGGAGACCGGGTGGCCCTATGTGCAGCACCGCGGCGGCCCGGCCGGCTTCCTGAAGGTGCTGGACGACGCCACGCTGGCCTTCGCCGATTTCCGCGGCAACCGCCAGTACATCACCGCCGGCAACCTGGCGGGCGGCGGGCGGGCAGCACTGATCCTGGTCGACCACGCCCGCCGCCTGCGCCTGAAGCTCTACGCCCACACCGAAACCGTGGCGCTGGACGCCGATCCTGCCTTGAGCGAGCGGGTGATCGATGCGGACTATGGGAAGGGCCGGCCCGAACGCCTCGTCGTGCTGCACCTGGCGGCGTTCGACTGGAACTGCCCGCAGCACCTGACGCCGCGCTTCACCGAGGCGGAAATCGCCGAGGCGGTGGCGCCGCTGCGCGCCCGGCTGGACGAACTGGAGGCCGAAAACGCGGAGATGCGGTCCCGGCTCGGCGACCCGTCGCGCTGACGAGGTGCGATCGAGGCGCACGGGAGACGGGGGCGATCATCGGCGCCGGCGGCCAGGCCCTTCGGCCGGCCGCCTGTCCCTCCGTCACCGACAGCCGTCAGCGACGGCCGTAGGCCGACACCTCCGCCTGCACGCCCATGTTCACCAGGGTGTCGTAGCGCATGACGATGCGGTCGATGTTCCGCGCGCCGCCGCGCAGATCGATCCAGCGGGTGCAATCGCCGGCGGGGATTTCCAGACGGACGATGGAATCCTGGTGGCCGCCATTGGCGAAAAACACGTCGAGGTCGCGGAAATGCACCGCCCGCTGGGCAACGCACAGCCGCACCGCCGTGTAGCGCTCGGCCCCATCGGCCTGGATCACATCGGTTTCGCTGAGATCGGCGACCATGCGCGATCCCAGGAAGTCCACCTGCTGGGCCGCCGCCGGAGCGCTGGCCGCCACACCAAGCACGAAGCCAAGAAAAGTCGGCACGAGAGACTTGGGCACCATCGTCTTGGTCCTCCCCACAAGCCCGGCCGCGCCGGGCAGCATCCCCGACTTCGGTAGTCGTTCTGTTTTCGGTCGGATGGGGCGGCCGGTCAGCCGGCCGCCGCCCGCCTACCAGCCGCGCCGGCCGTAGCCGCCGGGATCCGCGAAGGGCCCGCTGTCGCTGTCGGTCAGCCCGGTGTAGCCGCCACCGCCACCGCCGCGGCCATGGCCCACGGGATCGGCATAGGCACCGGTGTCGCTGTCGGTGATGCCGGTATAGCCGCCGCCACCGCCGCCGCCACCGCGGCCGTAGCCTGCGGGATCGGCATAGGTGCCGCCGTCGGCGTCGGTGATGCCGGTGTACACGCGACCGCCGCCACCGCCGCCGCCGCGGCCGTAGCCCGCCGCATCGGCATAGGGGCCGCTGTCGGCATCGGTGAGGCCGGTGTAGCCGCCGCCACCCCCGCCGCCGCCATGGCCGTAGCCGGCCGCATCGGCATAGGGGCCGCTGTCGGCATCGGTCAGCCCGGTATAGACGGCACCGGTGCCGGTGACCGGCCCACGGCCATAGCCCGCCGCATCGGCATAGGGTCCGGTATCGGCGTCGGTCAGCCCGGTGTAGCCGCCACCGCCCGGCCGGGCGATGGTCTGGCAGCCGCCGAGGATCGCCGGAACGGCGACGGCACCCGTCACCAGCAGGCTGCGGCGCGACACCTTCGGCCGCGTCTGGATGTCTTCGTCGCGCAGCGTGCGCCGCTTGTTCGGATGCTTGGTGTCGTCGCTATCGTCCAATTGCCGTCCCTCCCGATGACGTCTCACGCGTGGTCCCTGCGGCCCCGCAGCCGCAAATGCTTCGACCGGCCGCTGGGCCAGCCGTCGACGGTGCCGGGTCCCGCGCCCTTACCGCCGGTCGCGACACTATCGTGACATTACGCCTGGGCCGGGTCCAGAAGATGGCGTCTCCGCGTCACCGAAGTTTTCCGCCACCC
>JAGQRL010000171.1 GCA_020425485.1 Rhodospirillaceae bacterium | reverse complement strand
CCTTTGCCGCCGGCGCCGTGGCGGCGTGCGGCACATCGACCGGTGAACGTGCGCTCAGCGGCGGCGGCATCGGGGCCGCGGCCGGCGTGGCCGGTGCGGCCCTCACCGGCGGCTCCCTGGGGGCTGGTGCCGTGATCGGCGGCGCAGCCGGTGCGGCCACCGGTGCCCTGACCGACGCCGACGACATCTATCTGGGTGAGCCGGCCTGGGAGTGATTGGCCTTCCGCCACGGGGTGAGTGCTCCCGGGAAAAGGCAAACGGCACCGCCCACCAGGCGGTGCCGTTTTGCATTGAGGCCAGGTCTCGGTCCGACCGTGTCGGTCCGCACCCTAGTCAGGGACGACGCGAAAATCGCCCGTCGACTTCCCTTCGGGGTCCGGATCTTCCACGTCCTGCGCCATCAGACCGCGCTTCAGCAGTTCCCGGATGGCCGCCGCGCGGGTCGGCATCCGGTGGGTAAAGCGCCAATCGTCAATCGCTCTAAGCTCCTCATCATCCAGCATGATTTGGAGCTTTTCCGTTCGTTTCAACGAATCCATTGGCGGCCCTCCATGTGCCGAACCCCCACAGATGTCACTTACCGCGATTCAGCGAATTGCGCCATCTGAATCACTGACGCCACTTACTCAAGTTTCACCAAGCGCACAAGTTGGGCATTCGGCGGCGTTTCCCGCACTGGGGGCACTGCCGCAAGAGGCGCAAGATGATAGATTGGCGGAACTACTATAACTTAGTGAAACGATAGTCATTATTGAACAGCGTGACATTGCGCCCCTGACGGAGATCCATGAGGTTCAATAAATGACCGATACGAAAGTTTTTGACTTCCCCATTCCTCATCACAACACTTTGTCATGTGATCGAATGACGGCTGGATGAGTCGTCACAGGAGGCTTGGAGAGGTTCGATACAATGGCACGACCGATAGATGAGCTGGAGGGCTTCATCCCCAGTTTGAGACGGTACGCCCGATCTCTGACCCACGATGCAGACCAGGCGGACGATCTGGTTCAGGAGACCCTGCTCAAGGCCATCGGCAACATCGACAGGTTCGATCCTGAAACCAACCTGCGCGCTTGGTTATTCACCATCCTGCTCAACACCTTCAAGAGCCAGCGCAGGATGGCGGCACGGCGCGGCGTCCACGTCGAATGGGAAGACACCGCCGACCAGTCCGTGCAGCCGCCGGTGCAAGATCTGTCGATGGAGCTGAAGGCATTCGCCCGCGCCATCGAAGAGCTGCCCGGCCACGAGCGCGAAACGCTGATGCTGGTGGCCCTGGAAGGCTTCTCCTACGGGGAGGCGGCCGCCGTGCTGGGCACGGAGATCGGCACGGTGAAATCGCGGGTGTCGCGGGCGCGGGCGAAGTTGCGAGACTTCGACGACGCCGACAGCGAGCCGTCCACGCCCCCGCCGGCGCGCCCCCACAGCCGGCCAACCTCGAATGCAGCGTGATGTCTCTGATCGTCGAGTTCGTATTTCCCAGTCCGCACGACAGCGGCGAAGACGGTGGGCGCAACGGCACCCACGGGCCCAAGCTGGCGACGGGCGAGCCGGGGAGGACACTGCCCCCTGAGTCCGAAATCAAGGTCCGGCACGAAACTCGGTCGGACGGCGAGGACACGCAGGTCCAGCGGCGCCGGACCGGGTGAGGCCGATGGGACGGATCGGGGCGGCACGTGATCGGCCTGGCCCCGGTCCGTCCCGGCCGCTCCCCAGGGAAGCCGGCAAAACAAGCACGGCCGCGGAGCCGATCCGCGGCCGTGTTCGTTTGGGCGGTCCTGCCCGGCTGGGTGCTAGATCGGCGGTCGGCGGCCGCGGACGGCGTGGGCGACCAGGCTGATCACCAGCAGGACCAGGAAAACGAAGAAGATGATCTTGGCGATCCCGGCCGATGCGGCGGCAATTCCGGTGAACCCGAAGACAGCCGCAACAAGGCCGAGAACCAGGAACAGCAGGGCCCATGACAACATGGATCTCTCCTCTTGGCGTGGTAACGGATCGTCGGCGGGCGGCTGGTTGCGGCAGCCGGAAACCCGGGTGTCGGTGCCAGCCGGCCTCTTGAAGGCGCGCCGCCGGTCTGCCCGGATGGGTTGGTGCATCGGGGTTCCTTGCGGCGTGTTGGGTTGTGGCGTGCGGGATCGGATGGCCGGCGCCGCAGCGCCCGATCGGATCCCGCACTGTCCGAAGGGCGGGGTGTCCCACTGCCCTTCTTGAAAGGGGCAACGCCCGTTTGCCGCGAAGGGTTCCAGGACCACTTATCTGGTCGTGCGGCAGGGGCCGGAGGGGACGGATGCGGCCGATGGGGCGGAGCGCATCCGAGACGGGTGACGCGGGAACAAGTCCGCTGTCCCGTCGTTCTCCGATTGCGACTTTTTGTTGGCACGACGACGCGTGGGGGAGAGAGCGAGATGAGTGCAATGGGAGATAGGTCGAAGCCCTGGCTTTTTGCCGTTCCGACCAAATCCGCCAGCTTCGGTACGGCGAACCGCGAGCCTGCGAACACGGGGACCGCCGAGGACGAAACGGGCGCTAGCGATGGCGACGATGCGCTGGCGCGCAAGCTCCAGGAGCTTTACGGCGATGCCGCCAAGGAGCCGGCGCCCGAGCGGTTGACGGACATCGTTCGGCGCGCCATCCGCGATCGGCAGCAGGGGGACTGAGGCCGGCTTCCAATCCGGTGGCACCGCCACCCTCTCGCCCACCCGGCCACCCAAGGCATTGGGGGATGCCCGGAAGCCGGATGGGGGAGGGGGCGGCTGCCGCCTGGACGTGAAAGGTCCCTGAGGCCGGGCCCTAGGCGCCGGACGGGCAGAACGTCCGTGCCAGGGAGGCCAGGATCTCCCGCACCGTTTCATGGGCCAGGCTGTAGTAGATCGTCTGGGCCGAACGGCGCGTCGCCACGATGTGCTCGCGCCTGAGCACGGTGAGGTTCTGCGACACCGTCGCTTCGCGCATCTCCAGATGGGCGGCCAGTTCGCCCACCGAGCGCTCACCTTCCAGCAGCGTACACAAGATCAGCAGCCGCGGCGGCGAGGCCAGGGCCTTCAGCAGGGCCACGGCGTCCTCCGCCTTTTCCGACAGGCCGTCCAGCGCAATCGCCTCTTGCATCTTCATACCTATGAAGATAAGTAGCTACAGAGATATGCGGCCACGCTACGGCATCGCCCTGTTCTTGGCAAGGCACCAGCGCGGGCACGCAGCACACCCACCACAAGCAAGGGAGTTTGGCTCCATGCCGTCACTCACAGACCGGGTCTGGTCGCCCTATGTCGCCGGGGTCATCATCGGCTTGCTGCAGATCCCGGCCTTCCTCCTGGCCGACACCGCACTGGGCGCCTCGTCGTCCTTCGTCACCGCGGCCGCATATGTGGCCTCGGTGTTCGATGCCGGCGCTTCTCAGATCGACTACTTCGCCCGCCACATGACGGCGGACAAATATATGTGGCAGTCCGCCCTGGTGATCGGCATCGCCGTCGGCGCCTATCTGTCGGCCCGCGTGTCCGGCAGCCTGCGGCCGTCCTTCTCTGCCGCCTGGAGCCGCCTGGTGGGCGTGCGCGGCTTCTGGGGGCGGTCGGCCATGGCCTTCGTCGGCGGCTTCGTGATGCTGCTTGGCGCACGCATCGCCGGCGGCTGCACCAGCGGCCACGGCATTTCCGGCATGGCCCAGCTCGCGGTCGGCTCCACCATCGCCGTCGCCGCCATGTTTGCCGGCGGCATCGTGGTCGCCAGCCTGTTCCGGCGCGCCTGAGCCGCCCGTTTCGCCTAAGGAGGTTTACAGATGGATATTCTCGGTCTGGTCGTTCTCGGCCTGGTCATGGGCGTGGTGTTCGGCGTGGCCCTGGAGAAGTCCCGCGTGCTCGAACCGGGCATCCTGGTCGGGCAGTTCCAGTTCCGCACCTTCACCATGCTGAAGATGTTCCTCACTGCCACCGCCACCGGCCTGGTGGTGATCGCCGCCATGAACGGCCTGGGGTGGGTTGAGCTGCATCCCAAGGCGCTGGCGGTCGGCCCGGTGCTGATCGGCGGCCTGATCCTCGGCGCCGGCATCGCCATCGCTGGCGCCTGCCCCGGCACGGCCCTGGCCCAGGCGGGAGCGGGCTACCGCGATGCCCTGTTCGTCATCGCCGGCGGCATCCTGGGCGCCATGGTCTACGGCTACTTCAAGGCCGAAATCGACGGTGCCCTGGACATGGGGGACTACGGCAACCTCACCTTCGCCGACCTGTTCGGCGTGCCCTTCTGGGCGCTGGCCCTGGCCTTTGCCGCGGTGCTGGTGGTGGGCATCGTGATCCTGGAGCGCTGGCGTTCCTGGATCAGCGATCTCGGCGCCGACGGCACCGGCGTGTGGGGCAGCGGCTCGGGCAGTGGCTCGGGCGGCAGCTCCGGCAGCGGCTCGGCGGCCTCGCGCGGCGGCAGCCCGGCGGGGGCAACACCCCACGGCGCGGAATAGCACGTTCTCGCCTGCGGCGGACTCGGTTCCGGCCCACGCCGCCGCCCGGCCACCCAACGACAGTATGCTGATTGGGCGGCCGGGCGGGGGTGTGGGCCGGTGCCGTCAGAACGTGAACGGCTCCCGGACGTCCGGAGGGCTCGACGGAAAACAGCGGCAGGGGCAACCCTGCCGCCGTTTCTCCTTGTGCGCCGGGTGAGGTGCAGACCGCCGGGCGATCCCCAACGGTCCGCACCACCCCCATGGGCCGCTAGCGGCTGATCCGCACCGTGTAGTCGCCGGTGCCGCTGCCGAAGGCCTCGACGCCGATGTAGTAGGTGCCGCCGGCACCGGTGGTGAAGGTGGCGCGCGGGTTCAGGCCCTCGCCACTGTCATCGTCCATGGCCACCTCGGCCCCCGTGGTGTCGTAGATGCGCACCAGCGGATCGCCCAGCGAGCCGCCGCCGGTCCGCCGGCCTTCCACATCCACGGTGTAGGCGGTGCCGCCGTCGAGCGTGACGGCGAACCAGTCCACGTCCCCATCCGTTTCCAGATTGCCGATGGCACTGCTGCCGACGGAGATCTGGCCGGTCGCCCCCGGTGCGTTGCCGAAGTCGTCGCCGCCCGGCTGCGGCAGGGCAGGCGTTTCGGCCACGATCGGCTGGGTGGGCTGAACCGGCTGCACCGGCTGGAGCTGGCCGGTCTGCGCCGGCGACACCGTCAGCGTGTAGGTGCCGGCCGACGAGCCGAACGATCCGGCATCGATGAAGTAGGTGCCGGAGGTGGTGGGGGTGAAGGTGAGGCGGGAGTTGAAGCCCTCGCCGCCGTCATCGTTGCGGCCCACCTGGTTGCCCGAACCGTCGAACAGGGTGAGCAGCGGATCGCCCAGGCTGCCGCGGTTGGTCGGCTGGCCTTCCAGGTCGATGGTGTAGGTGATGCCGGCCTGCAGATCGGCACGGAACCAGTCGTGGTCGTCACCGCTCTCCAGGTTGCCGGTGGTCGGGTTGCCGGGGAACGCCTGGCCCGTGGTGCCGGGGTTGTCGGCGAAGTCGTCCTGCGGAGCCGGCGGAGCGCCACCCGCCACCGTCAAGGTGTAGGTGCCGGTGCTGGCGCCGAAGGAACGGGCACCGATGAAGTAGGTGCCCGAAGACGGCACGGTCAGGTCGAGCCGCGAGTTGAAGCCCTCGCCGCCGTCGTCGTTGCGGCCGATCTCGCTGCCGAAGCTGTCGTAGACGACCAGCAGGGGATCGCCCAGGCTGCCGCGGTTGGTGCGCTCGCCTTCCAGGTCGATGGTGTAGGCGGCCCCGGCCTGGAGCTGCACGGCGAACCAGTCCTCGTCGTCGCCGGTTTCCAGGTTGCCGGTGGTGGAGCCCGGCGCGTTCACCCGGCCCGTGGTCTGCGGCGTCGCCGGATAGTCGTCCTGCGGAGCCGGCGGGGCGCCACCGGTCACCGTCAGGGTGTAGGTGCCGGAGCTGGAGCCGAAGGAACGGGCGCCGAGGAAGTAGGTGCCCGAAGACGGCACGGTCAGGTCGAGGCGGGAGTTGAAGCCCTCGCCGCCATCGTCGTTGCGGCCGATCTCGTTGCCGAAGCTGTCGTAGACGACCAGCAGGGGATCGCCCAGGCTGCCGCGGTTGGTGCGCTCGCCTTCCAGATCGATGGTGTAGGCAGCACCGGCCTGGAGCTGTACGGCGAACCAGTCTTCGTCGTCGCCGGTTTCCAGGTTGCCGTTGGTGGCACCGGGCGCGTTCACCCGGCCCGTGGTCTGCGGCGTCGCCGGATAGTCGTCCTGGGGCGGCGGCGGGGCGGACCCGGTCACCGTCAGGGTGTAGGTGCCGGCGTTGTTGCCGAAGGAACCGGCGCCGAGGAAGTAGGTGCCGGGGCCGGGGGCCACGAACTGCAGACGGGAGTTGAAGCCATCGCCGCCGTCGTCGTTGGCGGCAACCTCGCTGCCGTACTGGTCGTACACCCGCAGCAGCGGATCGCTCAGGCTGCCGCGGTTGGTCGGCTGGCCTTCCAGGTCGATGGTCACCTGCATGCCCGGCTGAAGCTGCACGGCGAACCAATCCTGGTCATCGCCGGTCTCCAGGTTGCCGGTGATCGAGCCCGGCACGTTCACCCGGCCGTGGGTCTGCGGCGTGTTCGGGTAGTCGTCCTGGGGCGGCGGCGGGGCGCCACCGGACGCGGTCAGCGTGTAGGTGCCCGTGGAGCCGCCGAAGGAGCCGGCCGACACGAAGTAGGTGCCGTATTGCGGGGCGACGAACTGCAGGCGGGAATTGAAGCCCTCGCCGCCGTCGTCGTTGCGGTCCAGCTCGGTGCCGAACTGGTCGAAGATGCGCAGGTACGGGTCGCCCAGGCTGCCGCGGTTGGTGCGCTGGCCTTCCAGATCGAAGGTCACCGGCGCGCCCGGCTGAAGCTGCACGGCGAACCAGTCCTGATCGTCGCCGGTTTCCAGGTTGCCGGTGGTCTGGCCCGGCACGTTGAGCCGGCCGTTGGTCTGCGGCGTCGACGGATAGTCGTCCTGGGGCGGCGGCGGGGCGCCACCGGATGCGGTCAGCGTATAGGTGCCGGTGGAGGCGCCGAAGGAGCCGGCCGACACGAAGTAGGTGCCGTATTGCGGGGCGATGAACTGCAGGCGGGAATTGAAGCCCTCGCCGCCGTCATCGTTGCGGTCCAGCTCGGTGCCGTACTGATCGAAGATGCGCAGGTACGGGTCGCCCAGGGTGCCGCGGTTGGTGCGCTGGCCTTCCAGGTCGAAGATCACCGGCGCGCCGGGCTGAAGCTGCACGGCGAACCAGTCCTGATCGTCGCCGGTTTCCAGGTTGCCGCCGGTCTGCCCCGGCACGTTCAGCCGGCCGTTGGTCTGCGGGTTCGACGGGAAGTCGTCCTGCACCACCGGCTGCTGGCCGGTCACCCGCATCATGTAGGTGCCGGCGTTGTTGCCGAAGGAGCCGGCGCCGAGGAAGTAGGTGCCCGACTGCGGGGCGGTGAAGGTGAGCAGCGAGTTGAAGCCCTGGCCGCCGTCGTCGTTGCGGTCGATCTGGTTGCCGTAGCCGTCATAGACGCCGAGCAGCGGATCGGACAGCGAGCCGGCATTGGTCGGCTGGCCTTCCAGGCTGATGGTGATGGTCTGGCCGGCGTTGAGCTGGACGGCGAACCAGTCCTCGTCGTTGCCGTTTTCCAGGTTGCCGGTGATCTGGCCGGGCACCATCACGCGGCCGCTGGTGCCGGGGGTGGCCGGGTAGTCGTCATACGCCACCGGAGCGCCGCCGCCGACGCCGCTGGCGGTCAGCGTATAGGTGCCGGTGCTCGACCCGAAGGACTGAGCACTGACGAAGAACCGGCCCGTATAGGGTGCTGTGAGGGTGAGGCGCGAATTGAAGCCTTCGCCGCCGTCATCGTTGCGGCCGATTTCCCGGTTGTTGACGTCGTAGACGGCCAGCAGCGGGTCGCCCAGCGAGCCCCGGTTGGTGCGCTGGCCTTCCAGGTCCAAGGTCACGGACATGCCGGCCTGCAGGTCGATGGCGAACCAATCCTGGTCGCTACCGTTCTCCAGCGTGCCGTACACGGATTGCCCGGGGTAGATGATGCCGTTGGTGCCGGCGTGATTTGGATAGTCGTCCGCGAGCGCGGTGCCGCCGAGCCCGATACTGATCACCGGGACCAGGGCCCATGAACAGGTATGACGCATGCCTCTTAGTCTCCCCTCATAAATCACACTACCCGGCCTTCTTGGCGAACCGTGGCCTGGGCAACGTGGATCCTTGCCTGCCGGTCATTCCAACCAGAAGTCAAAGGGATCGTCGACCCAATTTGTGGCAGACCTTGGGACGGAGAGCCCCAATGGTGGGGTTCATCGGCGATCGCAGCACCTCGCACGGCGGCGATGCGGCCGAACCGGGGCGGCAGGGGCGATATTGCCGCGGCCCGGCATGTGCCGGCGCCGGTGGACGGCGGCCCCCGCCCTGGTGACGAGGGGGCCGGACCCTAGTCCGCTATAAGGGAAGAGCTTCTAGGCGGGGGCGGAGGCGGCGATGGCGTATTCCACCGCACCGGTGCCCACCGCCGCAGGCTCGGAGCCCTGCAGGAAGTGGTCGTCCACCCAGTCGGCAATGGCGTCGGTCACCTGCCGCCAGCCCGGCTCCAGCATCATGGCGTGGCCGATGCCCGAAAGGATGCGCACGTCGCCGTGGTAGTGGCGCGCCGTCGCCTCCACCAGGTTCGGCGGGGTGAACTTGTCCTCTTCGGTGCCCAGCGCCAGCACCGGCACGGTGTTGTGGCGGTGCCACGGCGGCTCGCCCCACATCATGTCCATGGCCGCACGCATGCTTTCCGGCTGCCAATGGGCCATCAGGCGGGTGATTTCCGCTTCCGGCATGGCATCGGAAAACAGCATCTGGCGCACCGTGCTGTCCGCCCACGGGAAGATCGGGCCGAACATCTGCACCAGCGAGATCTGGTGGAACAGCAGCGGATTGCGGCACGCCATGTCGAAGCCGGTGTGGACCAGCCCCAGCGGCGGCACCGAGCCCATCAGCACCGCACCGGCGACGGGGCCATACTGCAGGTACTTCTGGGCGATCATGCCGCCCATGGAGTGGCCGATCAGGATGGGCGGCGCATCGAGCGTCGCCACCACCTGGTCAACGTCTTCCAGGAAGTCATTCAGCGACCAGAACGGCAGGTAGACCCGGCCGTCGCTTTCGCCATGGCCGCGCAGGCTCAGCGCATGGGCCTCGAAGCCGCGCTCGGCCATGTCGCCCAGAAAGTGCTGTTCCCACACCCAGGCGCCGCTGTTGGCACCGTGGATGAACAGCAGCGGCGGTGCGGCATTGGGGTAGTCAGGCTGGCGGGAAATCACTTCGAGCTTCATGGCACGCTCCTCTTGCGCGCCGGCAGGCTCGCATTTTGACAACCTAGCTCGCGCGTATTCTCTAAAGAGTTGTTGGTATTGCGTACACGCCAAACGCCCATGGGTGCAAGTGCAGGATTGCCGCGTACAGCACCAGGGCCACCGCCAGGCGCGGCCAGCCGATCTCGCGTACGGCAGCGCCAAGGCTTTGCCGGCCGGCCAAAATGGCAGCGAAGGGCCAGCGCGAGGTTTCCGCTTCCAGCACCTGGTACACCAGGGGATTGCGGGCGCGGGTCTTGGCATCGATGGTGTGGATGCCGGCCAGCGCCAGGGCGGCCAGCGTGCCGAAGAGGATGACCGCGCGCAGCTCGCCATTGGCGAGCAGATGGGTGCCGGCCCACAGCGCCAGCGCCCACATCACCGGATGGCGGGTGATGCGCATCGCCCCGGTGGCCGGGCCGACCTTGGGCGGGCCGTCGTTGGCCGTTGCCGCCGTCGGGTTGGGGGCGGACACGCCGGCCACCAGCAGCACGAAGGCCACTGGCATCACCGCCACCGCGACGATGCTGCCCAGCTCGCCGAAATTCCACAGCACCGGGCCGTAGGGGGCGTGGTTGAAGGCCGTCACCAGGGCCACCAGGGCCGCCAGCGCCAGCACCGAGAACGCCGCCATGTAGCCGCGGCGGCCGACCAGCCCGATCAGCCAGTCGCGCACGCCGGCCCGCGCCGGCACCATATGCAAGCCCAGGAACACCACCGCGGCGGCGAGCAGATGGCCGAAGTCGTCGAACATGGTCGCCCGTGTCCTTCCCGATCTCGCTGTGCCGTGCTTCGGCGCCGCAGGGCGGATGGCAGAGCGGGCCGGATCCGATGTCGCCGAAGGCGACGAAGCCCTAGCACAGGTGGTGCGTGCGCGCCCATGCGTCGAGGGTGGCGGCGGCGTCGTCCGGGTCGCCGTCCACGCAGACGGTCTTGCGCCGGTCGGTGGCGCCGGCGACGATCTTCAGCCGCGACTTGGCGATCCGCCATTCCGCCGCCAGCAGCTTCACCACCGCGGCGTTGGCCTTGCCGTCTTCCGGCGGTGCCGTCACCCGGACCTGCAGTGCCGGCTTGCCGGCCGCATCCACCGCCACCCCCTGGATGGCGTTGCGGCCTGCCTTTGGGGTCACCCGCAGGCTCACCAGCAGGCCGTCGGCGGTGGGCGACGCCCAGGGTGGGCAGGCAGGCGACGGTGCCTCAGATGCCAAAGCCGATGCCCGGCCAGTACTCCCTCAGCAGCATGCGCAGGAAGAAGATCGCCAGCAGCAGGGCGAGCGGCGAGATGTCGATGCCGCCGAAGGAGGGGATGATGCGCCGGAAGGGGGCCAGCGCCGGTTCCGTCAACCGGTTGAGCGCGTCGCCCACCACATAGACGAAGCGGTTGTGGGTGTTGAGCACGTTGAAGGCGACCAGCCAGCTCAGAATCACCCAAGCGATGACGATGATCGAATAGATCTCCAGGACGGTGTCGATCAGGTGGTAGAGCGACAGCATGGCAATGCCTTCGGCGACGTGGGAGAGGCGCCACGGTGGCGCGGCGCCAAGCTATAGCGACACCTGCGTTGCGGCAAGTCCGGCCCCGGCGGGCGCGCCTTGACAGAGCGGCGGGCGGACACCTATATCGCGGGTCTCGCCCAGCCGCCGGACCCAACCGGCGTGGCCGTGTGCCGGGCAACCGGGGGCGGGTCGACCGGCAGCAGCCGGCCGCGTGTGGGGCCGTAGCTCAGTTGGGAGAGCGCTAGAATCGCACTCTAGAGGTCGAGGGTTCGACTCCCTTCGGCTCCACCATTCGCAGCGTCCGGCGGCACGCCGGCAAAACCGTCCGGGGGACGGTTTTGAGCGGAGAATGCCGGAGCAGCTATGCTGCGACGGCCCGCTACCTGGGTTCGACTCAACACTTCGGAAGAGTTTTCTCAGCGCTATCGCCCTTCGGGCTACTTGAGCGGATTTTTCCGGCGCTACCGCCCTTCGGGCTACTTGAGCGCGGGGTCTCTGCGCAACCGCCCTTCGGGCTGCTTGGGCGCGGGTCTTGGGTCGGCTGGCGGGGGCCGCCTCAGGCTGCCGCGCCATCGGCGGCACCGGCTTCCGGGCGCCGGGACAGCTTGTCGCGATAGGTTCGCTGCGGCCGGTCCGCCAGGCGCCAATGGGCTTCGGGCTGGCGGGCGGCGAGATTGTCGTCGATCTCCACCTCGTCGAAGCCGCAGTCCAGCGCGTAGCGGAACTGGTCGCTGATCACATGGCCATGGGCGCGCAGCCGGCCGCGAAAGCCCAGTTGGCGCAGCCGGCGCGCCAGGCTGAAGCCGCGGCCGTCGCCGGAGCTGGGGAAGGCGATGCGGATCAGCGCGATGCGGTCGAACAGCACCGCCAGCGGCCGCGGATCGGCATCGTTGGACAGGTCGATGGCCGCTCCGCCCCCCTCCGGCAAGGCATCCGCCGCGGCAAACGCCAGCGGCTCCACCGGTGCGAAGCCGGCTGGCGTGACCAAGGGCATGGGCGTCAGGCTCCCGGCTGCGCTGCGGCGACGCGGACGGCCCGGCCGTCGACGAAATGGATGCCGCATTCCGTCTTGTCCTGGTTGCGCCAGCGCCCGGCGCGCGGGTCTTCGCCTTCGGCCACCGGCGTGGTGCACGGCGCACAGCCGATGGAGCCATAGCCGCGCGCCACCAGGGGATGGCGGGGCAGGTCGTGGTCGACCATGTAGGCGCGGATGTCCTGCAGCGTCCAATTGGCCAGCGGGTTCAGCTTGATCCGCCGGGCTTCATCGTATTCGGCGAAGGGCAGCGCGGCGCGGGTGTGCGCCTGGAAGCGCTTGCGCCCGGTGATCCAGGCACCATAGGGCTCCAGCGCTCGGTTCAGCGGCACCACCTTGCGCAGGTGGCAGCAGGCATCGGTGTCGGTGGCATGCAGCGTACCGCTTGGGTCGGCCGCCGACAGGCTGGCCAGGGTCGGGCGCACCAGCCGCACATTGGTCAGCCCCAGCTCGGCCGCCACCTCGCGCTGGTAGGCCAGGGTTTCGGCAAACAGCATCCCGGTTTCGTTGAACAGCACCGGGGTGGCTGGATTGATCTCAGCCACCATGTGCAGCAGCACCACCGAGTCCGCGCCGAAGGACGACACCAGGGCGATGCGGCCGGGGAAGTCGCGCACGATGGCGCTGCGCAGCAGGGCCAGGGCGTCGCCGTCCTGGCGCGTGGGGGCCAAGCCAACCCCGGCCGCCGCGTGGCCGCCGGTCGCGGTTACGGGATCATGCTGCACGGGTGCGATCCTCTTCGCCATAGAGTGCGGTCTTGAACGGCGCCAGGCCGAGGCGGCGCAGCGCCATCAGGAAGGTTTCCCCCGGGCCCTGGCGCAGGGCCAGATAGGCGTGCACCAGCCGCTCGATGGCCGGCACCACCTGGTCGGCATCGAAGCCGGGGCCGGCGCGCTCGCCGATCGCCAGCGTTTCGGTGTGATCGCCGCCGAGCGTGATCTGGTAGTTCTCGCGGCCCGCCCGCTCCAGCCCGAGGATGCCGATATGGGCCACATGGTGGTGGCCGCAGGCGTTGA
>JAGQRL010000170.1 GCA_020425485.1 Rhodospirillaceae bacterium | reverse complement strand
GCGGAGCCCGGCACCACCAGCACGGAGCCGGCGGTGCGGCCGTTCGACTACCAGCTCTCGCGGGCCATCGACCTCATCCGCGGCGTCTCGCTGTTCGCCGAACGGATGTCGAGCCCGTAAGGGCCGAACGCCGGCGAGGCGGGCGGGGAGATGGCGCGACAGGCGCGGCAGCGGCCGGAAAGCAGCCCCAGGGCCGCCAGGTCCCGGGGCGGATTGGGCGGTGCGGGCACCGCACTGGCCCTGTTCATCGGGCTCGTCGGAGCCACCGTGATCTGGCTGGCGGTGACGGCCGACGATGCGCTGGACCTGATCCGCAGCGAAGCCATCGGCGCCATTCCGGTGGCGGTGGTGGACCTGCCGGCGCGGCCCGGTGCCGAGCCGGCCGACAGCGAACCGCCGCTGGTGCCGGCCGATCCCCAGCCGGCGGCACACGAGCTGCCGCACCCGCCCGAAACGGTACCGCCGGCGCATGAGGCGACCGCGGCGGAGCCACCGGAAGCAGCCCCGGCCGACCCTCCACCAGTCGATCCGGTGCCGGTGGACCACACCGCCGCCGAACCCGCACCGGCGGAACCGCCGCCGGCGGACCACGTGGCGGCCGAGTCCCCGGAGCATGGGGAGCCCTCTGCCGCCGAAGCGGCGACGCCCCCCGAAGCCACGCCCGAAGCCACGCACGAACAGCCGCCTGAACGCGTCGTCCTGACGCCGCCCGAACCGCCGGCCGAACCGCATCCGCCCACACCGGTGCCGGACGCCCCCGCCGATCCGCCGCAACCGGTGGATCTGGCCGCCGCCGAACCGCCGGAGCCGGCGGAAACGACGGTGATCGACCCGCGCGGCGGCCACACCGGCCCGCAGGTGGAAACCGCCCTCACGCTGCCCGAACCGCCGGCCGTGGAGGTGGCGCCGCCGGACCTGGCGATGCCGCCCGCCCCCGGCGTCGCCTGGCGCGCCAATGCGCGGCCGTTCGACCGCAGCGACCAGCGGCCGTGGATCGCCATCGTGCTGACCGATCTCGGCCAACTCCAGTCGGGCACGGAAACCGCGATCCAGCGGCTGCCCGGTGCGGTCACCCTCGCCTTCGCCCCCTATGCCAGCAACCTCGACGCCTGGGTGCCGCAGGCCCGTGCTGCCGGCCACGAAGTGCTGCTGATGGTGCCCATGGAGCCGCAGGACTATCCGCAGAACGATCCGGGGCCGCACACCCTGCTGGTCGACCTGCCGACGGCGGAAAACCGGGCGCGCCTGAACTGGGTGCTGGGCCGGGCCGATGGCATCGTAGGCGTCATCTCCGAGATGGGCGGGCGCTTTGCCCGCTTCGCCCCGGCGCTGCGGCCGATGATCGCCCAGCTCGGCGAAACCGGGCTGCTGGTGGTGGACGGCGGCGCCACGGTGCTGAGCGCCATCGACACGGTGGCAGCCGAACTCGGCGTGCCCCACGCCACCGCCAACCGGGTGATCGACGATGTGCTGTCGCGCGATGCCATCGATGGGCGGCTGGCCGAGCTGGAGTCGATCGCGCTCGCCGAAGGCATGGCGGTGGGCGTTGCCCGGCCCTATCCGGTGGTGCTGGAGCGCCTGTCGGACTGGTTTCCGCGCCTGCGCGACCGCGGCTTCGCCCTGGTGCCCATCACCGCCATCGCCGCCGGACGGCCGGCCCCGTGACGCCCCCCGCAGGCGGGCCGCAGGGCGAGGTGCCGGAGGACGCCCCGGGGGTCGCGCCCGAGGCCGCAGAGGACGCTGCCGTAGCCGACGATCCGCGGCCGTTCCGCCGCGGTGTCGGCATCGTGCTGCTCAATCCCGATGGCCTGGTGTTCGTCGGCCAGCGTCTCGACATGCCGGGCGCCTGGCAGATGCCCCAGGGCGGCATCGACGGTGGCGAAACGCCGGCCCAGGCCGCGGTGCGCGAACTGTTTGAGGAAACCGGGGTGCGCGAGGCGCGGCTGCTGGCGGAAACCCGCGACTGGCTGAGCTACGACCTGCCGCGGTCGCTCTCCACCGGCAGGCTGTGGAAGGGCCGCTTCCGCGGCCAGACCCAGAAATGGTTCGCCTTCCGCTTCACCGGCCGCGACGAAGACATCGACCTGGCGGCCCACCTGCCCCAGGAGTTCTGCACCTGGGCCTGGCAGCCGGCAGACCAGGTGGCGGCGGCCATCGTGCCGTTCAAGCAGCCGGTCTATCGGCAGGTGTTCGCGGCCTTTGCCGATCTGCTGCGGCCCGCCGCCTGAGCCCGGCGGCACGCCGCCCGCAGGCCGCACGGCTGCCGCCCGCCCGTCACAGCGCGCGGTTCAGGGATCCGGCCGGTTGATCCGCCGCCAGGTGCGCCCCACCGCCCGGCCGAGATTGCGGCCCAGCTCTTCGGCACCGCCCGGCGGGGCGACGACCCGGGAGGCCTCGCCGGCCTTGCGGGCAAGCTGCGGCAGCACGCGGCGCGCAGTTTCGGCGCCGCCGCGGGCTGCCCGCTGGGCGGCTTCGCTGTCGGCGGCGCGGCGCGCCGCCAGCCACAGGAGGTAGCGGATCACGGGGTCATCCCCACCGGGCCCGCCGCCGGCCGCCTAGGCCGCAGCGGTGGCTACACCGCGCTGCCGCGCTTCGCGGTCGGCTGCACGGGCCAGCGCACGCTGGCGCTTGGTCATGTACCAGCGCGCCCCGCCGGCCACTGCCTTGAACAGCGTGCTGTGGGGCTGCAGGCCGACGGCCTTGAAGATCATCGCCATGCCGCGGTTGATGTGCGTCGGCCGATAGTAGGCGTAGGCCCGGCGCATGTATTCGTGATTGTACTTTTCCCGGTCGTACGGCATGTCGGCGTGGTTGGCCGCGTAGTAGGCATACGCCAACTCGTCGTTCTCGGTTTCCATGATGCGGCCGGCGGCGATCTTCAGCCGCTTGAACTTGCCGACATTCTCCGCCTTCAGGTAGCGGCGCAGGTGATCGTAGAACAGCTTGTAGTGGCGCAGCTCGTCGCTGGCGATCTTGCGGCAGATCTCCTTCAGCACCGGCTCCTCGGTGGCATCCGCCAGGGCCGAATAGTAGGAGCTGGTGCCGACTTCCACCATGCAGCGGGCCACCAGTTCGCCGGGCCGCGAACCGCGCACCGACTGGTGGGTCTGCAGGTCCAGCTTGATCTTCTCGCGGAAATTGTCGAACGACTTGGGAAAGTCGTAACCCGGCGGCACCATGCCGGCCCACCGGCTCAGCGCCAAGCCATGCATCTTTTCTTCTTCGCCCCAGCAATGGGCGGCCTGCACGAACTCCGGGTCGTCATGGAAGACGTTGGAGAGATACTTCACATAGTCGTCGGCATTGTATTCAACGAGGGCCGCCGCCCGGACGATGCGTACCTGATCTTCATCGACCTTACTGAGATCGAACTTGTCCCACGGAAAATCTTCCATGGTCCAGTGTCTGTAGCCCAAGCCCATTTCTGGCCTCCCTACGAAACGTCCGTTCCCGCCCCTCCCGCCGGCTCAACTTCCGGCAGAATTGTCCCGTTGGCTCATGGAATGCAAGACGGTCGCGTTGTGCGGGGGTCCCGGTCAGCCCGCTGCGGCCCGTTCGGCCTGGGCGACGGCCAAAGCATGCGCCACCGCGGCCCGCTCCGCGTCCGTCTTGGCGTCCTGCAGATCCTCCTTGAGGTCCGCAATCCGCTGATCAATGGCTGCCGCATTCAGCTCCTCGACCGGCTTGGCCGAATCGGCCAGCACCGTGCAGGTGTCCTTGGTGACCTCGCAGAAGCCACCGGCGACGAACACCTTGCGCTCGATCTCGGGGCGCTGCGCGTAGACGTCGATCACACCCGGCCGCAGCGACGAGATCATCGGCATATGGTCGGCGAGCACGCCGAAATTGCCTTCCGAACCCGGCACCACCACCATTTCCGCCTCCATGGATACCAGAAGGCGTTCGGGCGAAACCAGTTCGAAGGACAGCGGTCGGGACATGGGTCAGCTCCGGTTCACATGCACGGGTGGCTGCGGGGCGGCCGGTCAGGCCGCTTCCTGCGCCATCTCGCGCGCCCGCTCCACCGCCTCTTCGATGGTGCCCACCATGTAGAAGGCGGCTTCGGGCAGATGGTCGTACTCGCCGTCGCAGATGCCCTTGAAGCCCTTGATGGTTTCCTCAAGCGGCACGAACACGCCGGGCTTGCCGGTGAACACCTCCGCCACGAAGAAGGGCTGGCTGAGGAAGCGCTGGATCTTGCGCGCGCGCGCCACCACCAGCTTGTCCTCTTCCGACAGCTCGTCCATGCCGAGAATGGCGATGATGTCCTGCAGCGACTTGTAGGACTGCAGCACCCGCTGCACCTCGCGGGCCACCAGGTAGTGGTTCTCGCCGACGATGCGGGGATCGAGGATGCGGCTGGTGGAGTCGAGCGGATCCACCGCCGGGTAGATGCCCAGCTCGGCGATCTGGCGGCTCAGCACCGTGGTGGCATCCAAGTGGGCGAACGAGGTGGCCGGCGCGGGGTCGGTCAAGTCGTCGGCCGGCACGTAGATGGCCTGCACCGAGGTGATGGAGCCCTTGGTGGTGGTGGTGATGCGCTCCTGCAGCTCGCCCATGTCGGTGGCCAGCGTCGGCTGGTAGCCCACCGCGGAGGGGATGCGGCCGAGCAGGGCCGACACCTCGGACCCCGCCTGGGTGAAGCGGAAGATGT
>JAGQRL010000169.1 GCA_020425485.1 Rhodospirillaceae bacterium | reverse complement strand
GGCACCAACGCGCGCCTGGGTGCGGGCGACTGGATGGTGGTGGAAGCCGACGAGAGCGACGGCACCTTCACCCGCCTGCCCGCCACCATCGCGGTGGTGACCAACATCGATCCCGAGCACCTCGACCACTACGGCAGCTTCGACAAGCTGCGCGCCGCCTTCGAGCAGTTCGTCACCAACACGCCGTTCTACGGCTTCGCCGCCATGTGCATCGACCATCCCGAAGTGCAGGCGATGATCCCCCGCGTGCTCGACCGCCGCATCGTCACCTACGGCTTCAGCCCCCAGGCCGATGTGCGGGCGCTGAACGTGGAAGGCTCGGCGGACGGCTCCAGCTTCGATGTGGTGATCACCCGCCGGCCCGGCGGCGAAACCGAACACCTCGACCGGCTGGTGGTGCCCATGCTGGGCAACCACAACGTCCAGAACACGCTGGCCGCCATCGCCGTGGCCACGGAAATGGGCCTCGATCCCGGCACCCTGCGCGACACGCTGGCCCGCTTCCGCGGCGTCAAGCGGCGCTTCACCCAGACCGGCATCGCCGACGGCGTCGTGGTGATCGACGACTACGGCCACCACCCGGTGGAGATCGCCGCGGTGCTGAAGGCTGCGCGCACCCGCGTGGGCGCCAACAACCGGGTGATCGCCGTGGTGCAGCCCCACCGCTACACCCGCCTGCGCGACCTGTTCGAAGAATTCTGCACCTGCTTCAACGACGCCGATGCGGTGATCGTCGGCGATGTCTACGCGGCCGGTGAGGCGCCCATCGAAGGCGTGTCGCGCGATGGCCTGGTGGAAGGGCTTCGCAACCGCGGCCACCGCCTGGTGATGCCGCTGGCCGAACCGGCACTGCTGCCCCGCCTGGTGGCGCAGTTCGCCAAGCCGGGCGACGTCGTGGTGTGCCTCGGTGCCGGGTCGATCACCCAGTGGGCGCAGAGCCTGCCGAGCCAGCTTGTTGCCCTGTCGGCCAAGCGGGCGGGCGCCCCCGGCTCCACCGGAACTGCGGGGAGGGGGCGGTGACCATGGCCGCAACGTCCATTTCCCCCGGTGACGGACTGCTGGCGCGGCTGCCGGCGGTGCGCGGCCGGCTGACGGCCGATGCCCCTCTGGGCAAGTCCACCTGGTTCCGCGTCGGCGGGCCGGCGGAGGTGCTGTTCCGCCCGGCCGACCGCGAGGATCTGGCCGCGTTCCTCGCCGGCTGCCCGGAAGACGTGCCGGTGACCGTGATGGGTGTGGCTTCCAACCTGCTGGTGCGCGATGGCGGCGTGCCGGGTGTGGTGATCCGCCTGGGCCGCGGCTTCACCGACATCGTGCCCGATGCCGCTGCCGGCCGAGTGCTGGCCGGGGCGGGAACGCTGGACGTCAACGTCGCCAAGGTGGCGCGCGACGCCGGGCTGGCCGGGCTGGAATTCCTCGCCGGCATCCCCGGCACCATCGGCGGTGCCGTGCGGATGAACGCCGGTGCCTACGGCGGCGAGGTGGTGCAGGTGCTCGACTGGGCGGAGGTGGTGGACCGGGCCGGGCAGGTCAGCCGCCGCAGCGCTGCCGAGCTGGGCCTCTCCTACCGCCATTCCGACCTGGTGGACGGCGAGGTGGTGACGGCCGCGCTGTTCCGTGCGGAACCCGGCGCGCCGGAGGAAATCGGCGCCCGCATCGTGCAGATCACCGAAGCGCGCGGGGCCACCCAGCCGATCCGCTCGCGCACCGGCGGCTCCACCTTCGCCAACCCGCCGGGCGAGAAGGCCTGGCAATTGATCGACAAGGCCGGCTGCCGCGGGCTGACGCTCGGCGGCGCCCAGGTGTCCCAGCAGCACACCAACTTCCTCATCAACACCGGCGATGCCACCGCCGCCGACCTGGAGGCTTTGGGCGAGGAAGTGCGCCGCCGCGTGCGCGACATGTCGGGCATCGAACTGCGCTGGGAGATCCGCCGCATTGGCGTTGCGGCCGACTCGAAGGGGGAAATCGATGGTTGAACCCCTTCACGTCGCCGTGCTGATGGGTGGCTGGTCCTCGGAACGCAGGGTCAGCTTGGTGTCCGGGGCGGCCTGCGCGGAAGCGTTGCGCAGCGGCGGTTTCCGCGTCACCGAGATCGATATGGAAAGGCCCGATTTGGCCGCCCTGCTGGCGGCCCTGACGCCGGCCCCCGACGTGGTGTTCAACGCGCTCCACGGCCGCGGCGGCGAGGACGGCGTGATTCAAGGTGCGCTGGAGCTGATGGGCGTGCCCTACACCCATTCCGGCGTGGCCGCATCGGCCATCGCCATGGACAAGCCGCTGACCAAGGCGGTGATGGCGTCCGCCGGCATGCGCGTGCCCGAAGGCACGGTGGTGGCGGCGGCCGAAGTGGCGGTGCGCCACGTGATGGAACCGCCCTATGTGGTGAAGCCGGCGGACGAGGGCTCCTCGGTCGACGTGCACCTTGTGCTGGAAGGCTCCAACGCCGTCGGTGTGCCGGAACTGGCCGGCAAGCAGGGCCGGGTGCTGGTGGAACGCTACATTCCCGGCAAGGAACTCACCGTCGGCGTGATGGGCGACCGCGCGCTCGCCGTCACCGAAGTGCGCTACGACCACGGCTTTTTCGACTACGACGCCAAATACGTGGCCGGCCACGCGGTGCATGTGCTGCCGGCCGACGTGCCGGCGGAGATCCACGACCGGGTGATGGAGTGGGCGCTGCTCGCCCACACCACGCTGGGCTGCGCCGGGATCTCGCGCAGCGATTTCCGCTGGGACGAGGCGCGC
>JAGQRL010000168.1:5582-9225 GCA_020425485.1 Rhodospirillaceae bacterium | reverse complement strand
CTGGGCGAAGCCGCCCGCACCGATGCCGATGCCAGGCGCTACCACCTGTCCTACACCCAGGCAATCACGGCACTGGCCAAGGTCGGCGTCGGCCAGCCGCGGGCCGCCCGGCCGGAAATCTCCGTCAAGCTGTCGGCCCTGCACCCGCGCTACGAAACCGCCCAGCGCGACCGCGTGATGGCGGAGCTGGTGGGCCGGCTGCGCTCGCTGGCGCTGCTGGCGGCATCCGTCGGCGTCGGCCTCAACGTCGATGCGGAGGAGGCCGACCGGCTGGACCTGTCGCTCGATGTGATCGAGGCGGTGGTGTCGGACCCCGCGCTGGCGGGGTGGGACGGCTTCGGCATCGCCGTGCAAGCCTACGGGCCGCGCGCCCTGCCGGTGATCAACTGGATCTACGACCTCGCCGGGGCCACCAAGCGCCGGCTGATGGTGCGCCTGGTGAAGGGGGCCTATTGGGACACCGAGATCAAACGCGCCCAGGTGAAGGGGCTGGACGGCTTTCCCGTGTTCACCCGCAAGACCACCACCGACATCAGCTACATCGCCTGCGCCCGGCGCCTGCTCGACGGGCGCGACCGGCTCTACCCGCAATTCGCCACCCACAACGCCCACACCGCCGCCACGGTGCTGGAGATGGCGGGCGACGACCGCGAGGGCTTCGAGCTGCAGCGCCTGCATGGCATGGGCGAAAGCCTGCACGCGGCGGTGAAGGAGGCGGAAGGCAACCGCTGCCGCATCTATGCCCCCGTCGGCGCCCACCGCGACCTGCTGGCCTATCTGGTGCGCCGGCTGCTGGAAAACGGCGCCAACAGCTCCTTCGTCAACCAGATCGTCGATCCGGCCATCGCACCGGAAACCATTGCCGCCGACCCGTTCACGGTGGCGGAAGGCTGGCGGGGCCAGGCCGCCCACCCGAAGATCAAGCCGCCGCCACGGCTGTTTGAGCCGGAGCGGCGCAACTCCCGCGGATGGGACCTGGCGGAGCCGGCGGACCTGGAGGCGCTGGAGGCGCTGCGCGCCCCCTACCGGGCGGAAACCTGGGCGGCGGCACCGCTGCTGGCCATGGAGGGCAACGGCCGGGAAGAGCGGGCGGTGCGCAATCCCGCCGATCCGGCGGACGAGGTGGGTCGCGTCACCGATGCCACCGTCACCGATGTGGCCCTGGCGGTCGATGCCGCGGCGGCGGCCGCCATCCCCTGGGCGAACCGCCCGGCCGGCGACCGTGCGGCGATCCTGGAACGGGCCGCGGAACTGTACGAGGCCCATGCCGGCGAGCTGTTCGCCCTGTGCGCGCGGGAAGCCGGCAAGACCCTTGGCGACGCCGTGGCCGAACTGCGCGAGGCGGTGGACTTCCTCTACTACTACGCCGCTGAAGCGCGGCGCCTGGGGCAAGCCGCCCGCGGCTGCGGGGTGTTCGCCTGCATCTCGCCGTGGAACTTCCCGCTGGCCATCTTCACCGGCCAGATCGCCGCGGCCCTGGCAGCCGGCAACGCGGTGATCGCCAAGCCGGCCGAACAGACGCCGCTGATCGCCCACCGCGCCGTCCGCCTGCTGCACGAAGCCGGCGTGCCGAGCGACATCCTGCAACTGGTGATCGGCGACGGGCCCTCGGTGGGGGCCGCGCTCTCCGCCGATCGGCAGATCGCCGGGATGTGCTTCACCGGCTCGCTGGAAACCGCCCAGGCGATCCACCGCACGCTGGCGCTGGCAGCCACGCCGGAAGCGCCGCTGATCGCGGAAACCGGCGGCCTCAACGCCATGATCGTGGACAGCACGGCGCTGCCCGAACAGTCGGTGGCGGATATCCTGGCCTCGGCCTTCCAAAGCGCCGGCCAGCGCTGTTCGGCCCTGCGCATCCTCTATGTGCAGGCGGATATCTATGACCGCGTGGTGGGCATGCTGCGCGGCGCCATGGACCTGCTGCGCCTGGGCGACCCGTGGGATCTGGCCACTGATATCGGCCCGGTGATCGATGCCGAGGCCAAGGCCAAGATCGAAGCGCACATCGCCAAGGCCAGTGCCGAGGAACGCCTGCTGAAGCAGCTCGACGTGCCGGAAGAGGGGCTGTTCGTCGGCCCCGCCCTCTTGCGCGTGGACGGCATCGACGACCTGGAGGAGGAGATCTTTGGCCCCGTGCTGCATGTGGCGCGCTTCGGTGCCGAGGAGATCGACGCCGTGGTGGATGCCATCAACGCCAAGGGCTACGGGCTGACCTTCGGGCTGCACACCCGCATCGACGACCGGGTGCAGCAGGTGGTGGAGCGCGTCCGTGCCGGCAACATCTACGTCAACCGCAACCAGATCGGTGCCATCGTCGGCTCCCAGCCCTTCGGCGGCGAGGGCCTGTCGGGCACCGGCCCCAAGGCCGGCGGACCGGACTATGTGGCCCGCTTCTGCCATGCCCATCTGGGGCCGGGGGCGTGGGGGGACGACGACCCGGTGAAGGTGCTGGGTGGCGACCGCGCGGCGGCCGACACCGCCCTGGTGCAGAGCCGGCTGAACAAGGTGGCAAACCCGCCGGGAGCGCCGCTGTTCGTCACCGATCTGCCGGGGCCGACGGGGGAAACCAACCGGCTGTCCACCTATCCGCGCGGCGTCGTGCTGTGCCTGGGGCCGGGAGCCGAGGCGGCAGCCCAGCAGGCGGCCTTCGCCAAGGCCCAGGGCTGCACCCCGGTGATGGTGGCGCCGGGCGTGGTGGATGGCGATATCGCCGGGGTGAACGGTCGCCTCGATCCCACAGCGCTGGCCGACCTCACCGGGTTCGATGCCGTGCTGTTCTGGGGCACCATCGCCGAACGCCGGGCCGCCCGCCGGGCGCTGGCGCAGCGGCCGGGGCCGATCGTGCCGCTGATCCAGGAGGCGGAGCCCACCAGCGCGCTCAGGCTGGAACGCCATCTCTGCGTCGACACCACGGCATCGGGCGGCAACGCCTCGCTCTTGGCGGAGTCGAGCTGAGGCCGGCTGCCGCCCGCCCGTACAGAACCGGCAGTATCGCACCGCTGCCGGGCGCGCGGTCGGTGCGCGCCGTCACAGACGACAGCGGATTCTGTGTGATTTCCTCTTCGCCCATCGGCGGTGTCCCGGGCCGGTCGGCTGGCGGCCGGCCGGGTCCGCCTATGCGTTGCGGATGACGGCAGCGTGCGCCGAGGTCCGCCGTCTCTGAGGCGTCAGAGATGCCTTCCCGGCTGAGAGGACACGGCATGCCGCTTGAACATATCCATCCGATGATCGTTCATTTCCCCATCGTCCTCGCCCTGGTGGCGCTGGCCTTCGACCTCTGGTCGATCACCCGGCGCGGCGGATCGGCGGATACGCCGCCCGTCGTCCAGTTGCGCACCGGCACCGTGCTGTTCGTGCTCGGCGCCGTGGCCGCCGTGGTCACCTACCTGTTCGGCGACATGGCCTATGACATCGCGCTCGACCGCGGGGTGCCGGAAGCGACCCTGGAACCCCACGAGGGCTGGGGCACCATCACCATGATCACCTTCCTGGTGGTGGCGCTGCTGCGCGTGGTCGTGTGGTGGCGCGGGCTGGACCGGAAGCCGATGGGCACGGCCCTGGCGGTGGTGCCGACGGCGGCCGTCGCGGTGATGGTGGTGGTCACCGCCTATTTCGGCGGACACCTGGTCTACGACGTCGGCGT
>JAGQRL010000168.1:0-5572 GCA_020425485.1 Rhodospirillaceae bacterium | reverse complement strand
ACCTGAGGCGTCACGCCTCGGCCGCTACGGTTCCCGCGGCGGGGCGGCGGTGGTAAGGGTTCCGCCGTTCCAGGTGCGGGGAGCCCCATGCACAGCGTAGTGATCGGCGACGTCACCGTCGCCAACGACCGTCCATTCGCCCTGATCGCCGGCCCGTGCCAGATCGAAAGTCGCGACCACGCGATGAAGATCGCCGAGGCACTGGCCGGCGCCGCCCGCAAGGCCGGGGTGCCGCTGATCTTCAAGGCATCCTACGACAAGGCCAACCGCACCTCGCTGAAGGGTGCTCGCGGCATCGGCATCGAAGCCGGGCTGGAGATCCTGGCGGACATCCGCCGCGAGCTCGGCTGCCCGGTGCTGACCGACGTGCACACCGAAGCCGAATGCGCCCAGGCCGGCGAGGTGGTGGACGTGCTGCAGATCCCCGCCTTCCTGTGCCGGCAGACCGACCTGCTGGTGGCCGCCGCGCGCACCGGGCGGGCGATCAACGTGAAGAAGGGCCAGTTCCTGGCGCCATGGGACATGGCCAATGTGGCCGCCAAGATCACCGACAGCGGCAACCGCCAGGTGATGCTGTGCGAACGCGGCGCCAGCTTCGGCTACAACACCCTGGTCAGCGACTTCCGGGCGCTGCCGATCATGGCGGAAACGGGCTTTCCCGTGGTGTTCGATGCCACCCATTCGGTACAGGAGCCGGGCGGCCAGGCGACATCGTCGGGCGGCAAGCGGGTGTATGCCCCGGTGCTGGCGCGTGCCGCCGTGGCGGTGGGGGTGGCGGCGGTGTTCATCGAAGCCCATGACGACCCCGACCATGCGCCGAGCGACGGCCCCAACATGATCCCGCTGGAATGGGTGGCCCCGCTGCTGGCCGACCTGACTGCCATCGAACGCGCCCTCGGCCGCAAGCCGGTGGGTGCCGGCGGCTAGGCGGGGGAGGAGACAGGGGCGGCGGCGGCGCGTCCGTCAGTCGAGCGGCTGGCGCAGGGTCGTGGCCAGCTCGGCATAGTCGGGCTCGCTGTCGGGGTCGAGCACGCCGTGGCGCAGGCAGAAATCGATGATCACCGCCGGCACGTTGAACTTGAAGGCGTCCGGGTCGCGGCGCAGCCGGTCGAGCACGTCGGCCACCGGATGGCGGGTGAACTCCGCCACCTCGCCATCGGTGTTCACCGGCCGGAAGTCGTCGGCCAATTCCAGGTCGAAGGTGAACAGCACGTCGCGGCGCAGGCCCAGCGGGTGGGGCGCTTCGTAGGCGATCAGCCCGGCCGGCCGCGCCCGCGCCGCCGTGGCGGCATCGATGCCGGCTTCCTCCGCCGCTTCCTTCACCAGGTTGGCGGCCAGCGAGAGGCCGGCCGGCTGGCCGCCGCCCACCAGATTGTCGAACTTGCCCGGCTCCACCATGCGGTCGTCGGCGCGGCGGCCGATCCACATTTCCGGCCCGGCCGGCGTGGGCACATAGCCGTTGATGTGGAGCCCGAAGGCGAGCGTGCCCAGCAGGCCGACATAGGAGCGGTCGATGCGCATCAGTTCCGCCGTTCCCCAACGCGTCACCACCGGATAGCGCTCGTAGCGCGGTGCCGGCAGGTCGCCGTCGGCGGCAAGGCGCCGCAGGGAGGAGGAGACCGCGTCCGTCCGGTCCTCCGGCGTCAACAGGCCGCGGGCCATCTCGATCCCCGCGGCGCCGAAGGCAAACAGCGGCCCCGCCTTGCGCAACAGGGCGGCGGCCTGCGGCGTTACCTTGCCCACCGCCTGGTCGGCCACCGTCAACGCCAGCAGCGGGCCGTCGCCGGCCGGCCGCACGCGGGCGAGGCTGGGAAGCAGGGAAGGCGGCCGGGCGCTTAAATCGGCGGTCATGGCGGGGCTGTGGACATCCGGTGGCGGCGGCCCGGGGACGACCTGTGGCCGCGGCGGACTTTGCTGAGACACAGTGCTGCCACGAATGTGCTATGCCTTTCCAGGCTCGATGGAGGATGCCGTCGTCAACGGCCAGCCAGATCGACGCACTGACTGTCGATTGGCCCTATGGGCTCAGGACCCCACGATACCGGAGCCATGCGCATGCGTGTGCTGATTGCCCTGATCTTGGTTGTGTGTGCCGGCCCGGCCCTGGCGCAGAGCCTGGCCAGCCTCTCGGCCCAAGACCAGCAAGCCATCCAGTACAGCCTTGAGTTCGAGCAGACGAACGCGCAGGTATCGCTGCCCAGCGGCGCCCGCTTCACCATCGTGCGCACCGAAACGCGGCCGCAGATCTGCCGCTACTTCGAGGTGACCGGCGGGCAGGGCACCCAGCAGGGGGTGGGCTGCCGCATCGGCAACCGCCAGTGGGAGCTGCGGCCGGTGGGCACCACCGTGTCCGCCCAGCCGACGCAGCCGATCTACGCGGTGCCGCGGCCGCCGCGGGATTCCAACACCGGTCCGCCCGCCGCCGACCAGCCGACCACCGTGGCCAGCCTGCCGGGCCAGGCGGGCACGCCCACGGTCAGCGTGGCGCCGCCGGTGGGCGGTGTGGCCACAACGGTGGTGGTGCCGCGCACGCCGCAGCCGGTGGTTGCCCCCGCCGGCCACACGCCGACGCCGGCGGTGATTGCGCCGGCCGTGGTCGCGCCTGCGGTCACCGCACCGGTGCCCGCCGCCATTGGCGTGGCGTCCATCGATCCCGATGATTTTCCGCGGCCCTCGCGGCGCCCCGGCGATGTCGTGCCGCTGGCGGCGGCCCCGGCGCAGATGCGCACCGTGCCGCTGCCGGTGCAGCCGCCGCGTGCCGATACCGCCGGTGTCCAGGTCGTCGCGTCCCCGCAGGCGGAGACCCCGCAGGCGGAGACCCCGGAGGCCGAAACCCCCGTGGCCGAGTCTCCGGTGGCCGAGTCGCCCGTGGTGGCCGAAGTGCCCCTGGAAGCGCCGCCCGGAGAGCCGGCCCAGCCAGTCGCGGCGGACGCGGATGCGGCTGGCGGGCTCCAGTTCGGCGCCGAGGCGGACGGGTGGACGGACGAGGAAGTGGCGGAGATGCGGGCGGAAAGCCGCCAGGTGCTGGCCTCTCCGCCGGACATCCCGTTGCCTGAACGGCCGCCGGGCCGCGTCCTGGCCCAGGTGGTGGAGCCGGAGCGGGCGGCAGAGCCTGAACAAGCGGCCGAGCAGGTGGCCGAACTGGGCGACGAAACCATCATCTTCTTCGAGGAGCAGGGCGATGCCGCGGTGGCCGCCGGCCCCACGGTGACCACGGCGCCCTTGCCGGATGCCGGCGTGCCGGCGCCGGAAGAGGTGAGCGGGGCGGCGGCCGAACCGCCGGCTGGCGATCCCCCCGCCGCGGATGCGCCCGCCGGGGATGCACCCGCCGGGGATGCCCAGGCAGTGGCTTCCCTGCTCGACCAGTTCCGCGCGTCGGACGACGGCAGCGTGCCCCCGGCCGACCAGCTTCCCCGCCAGACCAACCTGCTGGAGGAAACCGGCGGGGCGGAGCCGCAAGATGCGGCCCCGGCGGCGGTGGCTGCGTCCACCGAGCCGCCGCCCTTCGAGGTGCCGCTGCCGCCGCGGGTGTTCCGCGGACCGACCTCCGCCCAGCTTCCCCAGACGGCGGGCGGCGACCGCATCCCGACGCCGCGGCACCGGCCGACCCCGCCCTCCTAGGAACATCGCCCTCCTAGGAACACTGCGGACTCCAATCCCAAAGGCGTGGGGCCGACCTGAGCGGCAAAGCCACCGGTTCAGCGATCATCTCGGCCTCGACATAGGAAAAATTTCCGATACACACATCGGGCTGGCGCTTCCTGCCGGCGCGCGATGGAGGTTCCATGACGACCCTGCTGCCCCGCGACGACGACAACCACCCGATCCCCGCTTTGCGGCTGCGCCCCGGCGGCGCCCACCAGCTTGCCGCGGCGACCGGCGCCAGCACCCGCACGGCGACCGCGTTCGCCGCCGACACGCGGGTGATCGGCGTGGTGTCGGACGTCGACATCTATTTGCAGACCGGCGACGCCACGGTCACCGCGTCTGCCACCGATCACTTCCTGCCGGCCGGGCTCTATGCCGACCTGTCGCTGGGCGGGCCGGGCAGCCGGCGCGACACCCATGTGGCGGTGCGGTCGCTGGCCGAGGCCGGCACCGTGCATGTTTCGGAGAAGGTGTGATGCTCCTTAGTCTCGGGCGGTTCACCGCCCGCACCGTCGCCCGGCCGTTCCTGCGGCTGCTGGCCAGCGAAACCGATGCCGTGCTGCTGACCGAAGGCGGCGTGGCTCTGGCGGGAGGTTGACGCCATGCCGGTGCGTTTGAGCGAACTCCCCGCCGCCACCCTGCCGCTCGACGGCAGCGAGTTGCTGGCCCTGGTGCAGAGCGGCGGCACCTGTGCGGCTGCCGTGTCCGCGGTGGCCAACAGCGGTCTGGCCTACGAAGTCGGGACCTGGACGCCGACCCTCTACGGCAGCGGCACCGCCGGTGCGCCAACCTACGCGTCCAACAAGGGCCGGTACGTCCTCATCGGCAGCGTCGTCTACATCAGCTTCTGGGTGCAGCTCAGCACGAAGGGCGGCTTGGCCGGGCATGTGCGCATGGATGGACTGCCGTTCACGGTGAAAGCCGCAATCGAAGCGCGCAGCGGTGTCAATCTTGGGCTCACCGGCAATCACAATCTGGCTGCCGGAACAGTCGGGATCGGTTCGCTGGGCATGAACAACACCACCAACGTCTATTTCTATCGGCAAACCCTGACCAGCGGTTCTTATGGATTGCAGGACACGGAAATCGATGACGACTTCACCGTCTACGGCTCCGGCTTCTACGAGGTGGCGTGATGACCTTCCATGATTTCGACGAGGGGAGGTTTCAGGCCGAACTCGGCGGCACCATCCCCGTGAAGCTGCGTGAGACCCTGGCGGACGGCAGCTTCCGCCGCCGTGTCCTGACGCCCGACAGCAGCCTCGATGGGCTGCCCGATGCGCTGGTGGACGCCTGTGCCGCCCACTGGACGCCCGACCGGGTGGCCGAATGGCGGGCGGCGCTGCCGGACAGCACGCCGGCCCCGCTGGCGCAGGCCAAGGCCGAACACCTGGCGGCGATCCGGGCGGAAGCCGGGCGGCGCATCACCGCGGTGGCACCGGACTACCGCCAGCGCAACGTGCTGGCGCGCTCCGTGGAGCTGCTGGAAGCCGCCATCCTGCGCGGCGGCTTCGATGGCCTGACCGAGGACGAGCAGACCGAAGCCACGGCGGCGCGGGCGATGTGGGCGCGCATCAACCCGATCCGCCAGCATTCCGACGTGCTGGAAGCACTGGCCGCCGCCGCACCGGACGCGGCAACGCTGGCCGCCATCGACGTGAGCGTGGGCTGGCCGGAGGAGGCACCGGCCTAGAGCACGGTCCGATCAGACGCGAACGCGTCTGACCGGACGTCGTGCTCTAGATACTTGAAATCGCGAGCATTGATCCGGCCTGACGGATCGCGGAGCGATTCCATCAGGCCGGATCATGCTCTGGGGCATCTTCCGTTCAGTCTGCGCCAGCCCGCACCCCCATCCGGCCAACCAAGCCATTGTGACGACCGGGTGGCCGGGCGGGGGTGCGGGCTGGAACCGGGTTGGCAA
>JAGQRL010000167.1 GCA_020425485.1 Rhodospirillaceae bacterium | reverse complement strand
TCTGGATGGTGGCGTTGCCGATGCCCCGGCGCGGCGTGTTGACGATGCGCTCGAAGGCCAGGTCGTCGGCCGGCTGGGCGATCACCCGCAAGTAGGCCAGCGCGTCGCGGATTTCCTGGCGTTCGTAGAAGCGCGGGCCGCCGACCACGCGGTAGGGCAGGCCGAGATGGATGAAGCGCTCTTCAAACGCGCGCATCTGGAAGCCGGCGCGCACCAGCACCGCCATGGCTTGCAGGCTGGTGCCCTTCGATTGCAGCGCCTCCACCTCGTCTGCCACCCAGCGGGCTTCTTCCTCGCCGTCCCACAGCGTGCGCACCAGCACCGGCTCGCCGCCTTCCTTGTCGGTGAACAGGGTCTTGCCGAGGCGGCCGCGGTTGTGGGCGATCAGGCCCGAGGCGGCGCCCAAAATGTGCTGGGTGGAGCGGTAGTTCTGCTCCATGCGGATGATCTTGGCGCCGGGAAAGTCCTGGTCGAAGCGCAGGATGTTGCCCACCTCCGCCCCGCGCCAGCCGTAGATGGACTGGTCGTCGTCGCCCACACAGCAGATGTTGTGGTGGCCCTGGGCGAGCAGGCGCAGCCACAGGTACTGGGCCACGTTGGTATCCTGGTATTCGTCCACCAGCAGGTAGTGGAACTGCTTGTGGTAGCCGGCCAGGATCTCCGGCTCGCGTTGCAGCAGCTTCAGAACATGCAGCAGCAGGTCCCCGAAATCGCACGCGTTCAGGGTGCGCAGCCGCTCCTGATAGGCGGCATAGAGCTGGACCATGCGGCCACCGGCGATGTCGCCGGCATCGTCGGGGCCGAGGTCGGACGGGGCGAGCCCGCGGTCCTTCCAACGCTCGATCACCGAGAGCACGAGGCGCGCCGGCCAGCGCTTGGCATCCAGCGATTCGCTTTCCAGAAGCTGCTTCACCAGGCGGATCTGGTCGTCGGTGTCGAGAATGGTGAAGCTGGGGGTCAGCCCCACCATTTCGGCGTGGCGGCGCAGCATGCGGGCGGCCAGCGCGTGGAAGGTGCCGAGCCACCAGCCTTCGACCGGCCGGCCGATCATCGCAGCGACGCGCTCGCGCATCTCGCGCGCCGCCTTGTTGGTGAAGGTGACGGCGAGGATCTGGCTGGGCCAGGCGCGCCGTGTGGCCAGCAGGTGAACGAGCCGGGTGGTGAGCACGCGCGTCTTGCCGGTGCCGGCACCAGACAGCACCAGCACCGGGCCGTCCAGCGCCTCCACCGCCTCGCGCTGGGGCGGGTTGAGCCCGGCCAGATAGGCGGGCTCCAGGCGGGCCGGCGGCGTGGCGTGGGGATCGGCCTGGGGAGTGGAGGTCATCGGCGCTCCGTTGGGCGGGCGCGTGCGGCCCGCGGTCTGCCCATCGTGTGCTTGTGTGGAAGGCCCAAGACTACATCTTGGGCTCGCGCCGACGCGAGTCCCCCGATCGCCGCGGCCGTTGTATCCGTCGGTACCGGCCCGCGCCCCCACCCGGCCGCCCAAGCCAGTGTGGACGATTGGGTGGCCGGGCGGGGCCGCGGGCCGCAACGGCCTGACCGGGCTGCGCCCTACACCCGCTCGCCGCGCTCTTCGGCACGCACCTGCAACAGCGCCCGGTGGTAGGCCAGCAGCACGTCGTGCTCGTGGACGAAGCCGACGATGCGCTCGCTGTCCCGCGACTCGACCACCGGGATGTGGCTTTCCGCCGCCAGGTCCATCATGTCCATGGCCGCGCGCACATCGTCGGACACTTCCAGGATCGGCGTGTCGCGTCGCGCCAGTTCGCCGGCGGTGCGGGTATCGCCCGGCTCCACCCGCGCCATCTCCACGATGGTGATGATGCCAAGGAAGCGGCGGGTTTCCGGCTCCACCACGAACACTTCGCCGTAGCGCGCCCCGTTCAGGGCGGCGATCACCTCCTCCGGCGTGGCATCGGGGCCGATATCGGTGTGGTCATGCTTCATGATGGAGGCGACGCGGATCTGGCTGAGCACCCGGGTTTCGCGCCCGCCCTGCAGGCGCACGCCGCGGGCATCGAGCTGCCAGGAGAACAGGCTGTGGCCCACCGACTGCTGGGTGATCACCGTGGCGATCACCACGGCCACCATCAGGGCGGCCGTCAGCTCGTAGTCGCTGGTCATCTCGAAGACGATGAGGATGGTGGACATGGGCGCACCCAGCACCGCGGCGGCCACCGCCCCCATGCCGATCAGCGTATAGGCGCCGTGGCCCGACGACAGGTCGGGGGCCGCCTGGGTGGCGACATAGCCGAAGGCGCCGCCGGTCATGGCACCGAGGAACAGCGACGGGCTGAACACCCCGCCGCCGAAGCGGCAGCCGATGGATATGGCGGTGGCCACCGCCTTCACCACGATCAGGGCGAACAGCAGCCACAGCGGCAGGGCTTCGCGCAGGGCGGCGTCGGTCGCCTCGTAGCCGACGCCCAGGATGTGCGGGAAGGCGAGCGCCATGATGCCCAGCACCAGCCCGCCGGCCATGGGGCGCACCACCAGCGGGATCTTCAGCAGCGAAATCCAGCGGTCGGCATAGATGGCGGCGTACATGAAGCCCAGCGCCACCACGGCACAGGCGACGCCGAGCAGGGCGAAGGCCGGAAACTCCCAGAACGACACGATCTCGAAGGTCTCCGGCAGCACGAAGGCCGGGAAGTCGCCGTAGTAGAGGCGGCTGACGATGGTGCCGGTGACGGACGCCATGACGATGGGGGCGAAGGCAGAAAGCGCGTAGTGGCCCACCACCACCTCCAGCGCAAAGAACACCCCGGCGATGGGGGCGTTGAAGCTGGCCGCCACCGCGGCGGCGACGCCGGCCCCCAGCAGGGTGCGCGACAGATTGGCGGTCATCCCCAGCAGATGGGCGATGCCGGCGGCCAGCGTGGCGCCCAGATGCACCACCGGGCCTTCGCGGCCGGTGGAGCTGCCGACGCCGAGCGAGGTGGCGCTGATCACCGCCGCGGCGATGCCCGGCAGCAGCGGCATGCGGCCGCCGCGCAGGGCGCACGCCTCCATCACATGGGGCACGCCCTGGGGCAGGCCGCCGGGCATGGTGGTGCGCAGCAGGATGCCGATCACCAGCCCGCCCAGCGTCGGCACCGCCACCACCTGCCACCACGGCATGCCGGCGACATGGCTGGCCAGGTCCACGTCGGCATAGCCGAAGGCCAGCCACTGCACGATGTCGATGGCCTCGCGGAAGGCGATGGCGCCGAAGGCCGACAGGCAGCCGACGATGATCGACAGCCCGACGATCACGAACTGGTCGTTACGGACAACGCGGCGGATGCCGACAAGGGCATGGAAGGCGAAACGGGAAGGGGCCATGGCCAACCGCAGGAACAGTGCGCGCGGCTATAGCGCGTCCACGCCGGCTCGGTCGACCCGTTCCTTAGCTTTCATGGGGATCCGGCGAACCGGTCGCCGGGGCTAGCCGCCGTCCGCGATCTCCACGATCCAATCGGGGATGTAGACGGGGTCGCCGGCCCGGTACAGGCGGTCGAACGCGCCGTCATGGTTGGTATCGACAATGACGGCGTTGGTTTGTTCGGTTCTCAGGAAATATCCCCAGATGTTGTCCTGATAAGACATGCTGGCGACCGTCAGATCGTCAGTAAGGTGGTAGGACCGCATCGTGGTTTCTTCGCCGTCGATCTGCGGCGAAACATCGTCCTGGTATTCCGTGGCGGGCTGGCGTTCGGCGAGATCTGCGGGCAGGAGGTCGTTGAAGGGCCCGGACCTGTCGGGATCTTCCAGCGCCACGAGATTGATTTCGTCTGCCAGCCGTTCCGGCTCGGACCGCCAGTCGATGGCGTACAGCACCAGCCCGGCCAGCACCACCAGCGCTGCCGCTGCGATCAAGCCGTCAATCTGGCTGCCGGACAGCGCAGGCTGCCTCGGCGTCGGAACCCCGTCCGTCACGTTCCCCTTCCGGTGACGATCACGGTTTCCAGGGACGAGCGGGACCGGGCGGGTCGCACGCTCCCGCAAACGGGCCCACTTTCCCCGTAACAGGCACTCTTGCGAATCGATCGTGGCTAAATTGTGCTGCCGGGGGACCCTGCGCCTCAGGGTGCCGCAGCCATCGCCGCGGACCTATGGCAAGTTGCCCTTGCCGGGCCCGCAAGCCCGCGCCCGCTTCGGCCGGCCCGCAGCCGTGCCCTACTCGTAGCGGATGGTGACGATCTCGTAGCTCTTGGAGCCGTTGGGCGTGGTGATTTCCACCGTGTCGCCCACGGTCTTGTTGATCAGCCCGCGCGCCAGGGGAGCGGTGATCGACAGCCGGCCCGCCTTCACGTCCGATTCGTCCTGGCCGACGATCTGGTAGGTCGACTCCTCGTCGGTCTCCTCATCCGCCAGGGTGACGGTGGCGCCGAACTTCACCGAATCGCCGGACAGCTTGGAGACATCGATCACCTCGGCCCGCGACAGCCGGTCTTCCAGCTCCTGCACCCGGCCTTCGATGAAGCCCTGGCGCTCGCGCGCGGCGTGGTATTCGGCATTTTCCGACAGGTCGCCATGCTCGCGCGCCTCGGCGA
>JAGQRL010000166.1 GCA_020425485.1 Rhodospirillaceae bacterium | reverse complement strand
GATAGGTGAGGTTGCGGTCGAGCGCTGCGGTGGGGCGCTTGCCGGTTTCCTGGATGGGGTGGCAGGGAAACTCGATGGGAATGCCGCCGGCATCGCGGATGCCGTCGCGCACCCGGCTCGCCAGGTCCACCAAGTGGCGGTTGCACGGCGCCAGGTCGCTGCCCGTCTGGGCGATGGCGACGATGGGGCGGCCGGATTGCAGCTCCTCGCGCGTCAGCCCGAAATTCAGGTAGCGCTCCAGGTAGAGGGCCGTCATCGACGGGTTGTCGGGGTTGTCGAACCACAGGCGGCTGCGCAGGGGCCGCTTGCCGGCCGCATCGCCGTTGCCTTTGCCCATCACCAACTCTCCAGCAGCTTGCGGGGGGCCGGGGTGCGCGCCCCGCCCGGTCAGATGTCGTCGATCGGATCGAGGCTGGCGTCCAGCAGGGCCGGCTCCACCTGATGCTGCAGCGGCTCGAACGTCCGGTCGTTGAAGTCGATCAGCGCATCGGATGCGGCGATGGCGTCCTTCACCTGCCCCGCCGCGATGGCCTTGAGCAGCTCGATATGGACGTCCACGTTCTCCGCGAAGTCGTCGATTTCGCCGATGCGGGTGAGGTAGACGTAGCCGGTGCGGCGCACCAGCGTGCGCAGCGGCCTCAGCGAATAGGCGATGAAGGGCTCGGCGGCGGCCAGCAGCACCACGCGGTCGAGCAGCCGGTCCAGCCGGTTGAACTCCGGCACGTTGCCGGTGGTGCGCTCCGTCGTCAGCCGGGCGATCAGGCGGGCCATCTGGCTGCGGTGCAGCGTGGTGGCGCGTTCGGCCGCCAGTTCCACCACGAACCGCTCCATGTCGCGGCGCAGCCTGAGCAGGCGGCGTTCGCGCGCCAGGTCGATGGGAGCGACGTGCAACCCGCGGCGCGGCAGGATGCGCATCAGCGTGTCGTGGGCGAAGCGCCGGGTGGCTTCCAGCACCGGCGAGCGGCCGAGCCGCACCATCTCCTGCAGGTCGGAGATCTGCAGATAGGCCCCCGGCTTTATGACCAGGTGGACGAGCAGCTCTTCGATGCGGTCATAGGCCAGCTCCGCCAGGCTGGAGGTTCCCTTGCGGCCAACCGACTCCTCGGTGCCGTCGCCGCGCACTCCGCCATGGCGCATCGCCCCTTCCGGGCTTGCACCATCGACTCTGACGTTCCTTTGCATGGCCTGGTCCACTGGACTGCGGTCCCCGTCGCCGTCGGTTCGCGGTCCGAAACTAACTTGACGTTCAACAGATATCTTGATATTTCACGAAATATTCACCAGCGCAAGTGGAGATCGCTGCCACCCTGCAAGTTGGATCGCCGATCCGCGCACTATGCCCCCTGGCGGGGTGCTAACGGCTCGGCATAGCCTTGGAAGCTGCCACGGCAAAAAGCGCCGTCGAACGCCTTCAACGAGAAGACTCTCAACGCACCGGAATGAGGAGGAAACCATGCGTCAGTTCGCGAATTCGTGCTCCGGAAGGCTGGCTGCCGGCATTGCCGCCACCGCCCTTCTGCTGGCCGCCGGAACCGCCGCTGCCCAGGAATACAACTGGACGTTCCAGACGAGCGAGACGGCCGGCGAACCGACCTTCGAGATCAAGCAGGAATGGGCCCAGATGGTCGAGGAGATGACCGGTGGGCGCATCCATATCGAGATTCTGCCGGTGGGTGCCGTGGTGCCCCACTCCGAAACGCTGGACGCCGTGGGCGCCGGCATCCTGCAGGGCCACCTGACCGACCCCAGCTACTTCGCCGGCCGCGACCCCGCGTTTGCCATGCTGGGCAACCTGGTGGGCGCCTGGGGCGACCCGCTGGAGTTCCTGGAATACATGAACTACGGCGGCGGCGAGCAGCTCTACAACGAGCTGGTCGAGCCCTACAACGTGCACCTGATCGGCGCTTCGGCCACCGGGCTTGAAGCCTTCGTCAGCGCTGTGCCGATCCGCTCCATCGAAGACATGCAGGGCCTGCGCATGCGGGCGCCGGAAGGCATGGTCTACGACGTGTTCACCCGCGCCGGCGCCTCGCCGGTGAACCTGCCGGGCTCGGAGGTCTACACCTCGCTGGAGCGCGGCGTGATCGATGCGGCCGACTACACGGTGTTCGTCACCAACCACGCGCTCGGCCTGCATGAGTTCGCCCGCTACCCCGGCTATCCGGGCTTCCACTCGCTGCCCATGGTCGCCGTTTCCATCAACCTGGACATCTGGAACGAGCTGCCGGCCGACCTGCAGCGCATCCTTGAGGTGTCCGTCGACCAGCTGGCCTACGACACGGTGTTCCGTCTGCGGGCGCTGGACCTGGCCGCCGTCGCCGAGGCCGAGGCCGATCCGAACATCGAGATCATCGACCTGCCGGCCGAAGAGCGCCGCCGCTTCCGCGCCATTGCCCAGGAAGTGTGGGCGGAATGGGCCACGCGGACCGAGCTGACCCAGCGCATCTACGACTCGGTCACCACGTTCCTGCAGTCGCGCAACCTCCTGTAAGGTCCAGCGCGGCCATAACCGCATAGGCGGCGGGGGCGGGCTTCGGCTCGCCCCCGTCCGTGCGGTCTTCCGACCCGCGGGCCTTGAGCCTGCGGTGTCCAGGCGGATCCACCGATGAGCGAAGCCCCCCAGCCCGCCCCCGCACCGGCCATCGGCCCGGCCGGGGCAATCGTGCCCGAACGCAACGAAGGCCAAATCCGCACGCCGCTGGATGCGGCGATCTCCCGGTCCGGCTACGTGATCGGCTGGCTGATCTTCTTCGCCATGGTCTTCACCGTGTACGAGGTGATCCTCCGCTACGTCTTCAACGACCCCACCTTCTGGGTGCACGAGACGACGGTCTTCCTGGTCGCCACCATCTTTGCGCTGGGCGGCCCCGTGGTGCTGGCGAGCGACCGGCACATCCGGGTGCGCCTGGTCTACGACCTGGTGGGCGACCGGACGCGCGACTGGCTGGACGTGTTCAACACCATCGTCACCTTTGTCTTCTGCCTCGGTCTCAGCTACGCCGCCTACGTGATGTTCACCCGCTCGGCCATCAATCCCCTGGGCGAGTGGCAGCTTGAACGCTCCGGCACCTCGTGGAACCCACCCTTCCCGTCGCTCACCAAGGCGATGATCCTGCTGGCCGCCAGCATCATGACGGTGCAGTCGACCCTGCATCTGGTGCAGGCGGTGGCCCGCGTGCCCTGGCCGGTGGCGCTGATGCTGGTGGCCGCCGTCGCGGTGGGCGGCTACTACGGCTATGCCTGGCTGGAAGCCGGCGGGCTCGACCTGCTGATGCGGCCGGGCGGGCTCGGCCTCAATCAACTCGGCATCGATATCGGCACCTATGTGCTCATCGGCTCCATCTTCCTCATGCTGCCGTCCGGCATGCCGCTGGCCTTCATCACCGGGCTGGTGGCGCTGGTGTTCACCTTCGGCTGGTTCGGCGTCTCCGCCCTGCCGCTGGTGACTGCGCGGGTCTACGGCTTCGTCACCGAATACTCGCTGGTGGCGGTGCCGATGTTCGTGTTCATGGCCTCGCTTCTCGACCGCTCCACCATCGCCCGCGACCTGTTTTCCGCCATGCGCATCTTCGCCGGACGGCTGCCCGGCGGCGTGGCGGTGCAGACGCTGGTGGTGGCATTCTTCATGGCGGCGATGTCCGGCATCATCGGCGGCGAGATCGTGCTGCTGGGCCTGCTGGCGCTGCCGCAGATGCTGCGGCTGGGCTACAACCGCAACATCGCCATCGGCGTGGTGTGCGCCGGCGGTTCCCTGGGCACCATGGTGCCGCCCTCCATCGTGCTGATCATCTATGGCCTGATGGCCAGCGTTTCCATCGCCGACCTGTTCCTGGCGGCGGTGACACCGGCGATCATCTTGATGCTCAGCTACATGACCTATGTGCTGATCCGCTGCATCCGCAACCCGGAGCTGGGGCCGCCGCTGACCGCCGAGGAAGCCAAGATCCCCATGGAGGAGCGGCTGAAGGCGGCGTGGTCGATCATCCAGCCGGCCGCCATCGCCTTCATCGTGCTGGGCTCCATCTATGGCGGCGTGGCCTCGGTCACCGAAGCCGCCTCCATGGGCGTGCTGGCGACGCTCGCCATCATCGCGCTGCGCGGCGAGTTTTCCGCCCGGCTGATGCAGCAGGCGGTGACGCAGACGCTGAACACCTGCGGCATGATCATCTGGATCGGCGTGGGGGCGGCCATCCTGGTCGGCGTCTACAACCTGATGGGCGGCAACCGCTTCGTGTCGGCCGCCCTGCTGGGCATCGATGCGCACCCGATCTTCGTCATCATGCTGATGATGGGCATCCTGCTGGTACTGGGGCTGTTCCTCGACTGGATCGGCATCGCGCTCCTCACCCTGCCGATCTTCGTGCCCATCGTGGTGGCGCTGGACTACGACCCCATCTGGTTCGGCGTGCTGTTTGCGGTGAACATGCAGGTGTCGTTCCTGTCGCCGCCCTTCGGCCCGGCCGCCTTCTACCTGAAGGGGGTGGCCCCGAAGGAGATATCGCTGACGGATATCTTCGGCGCCTTGCTGCCCTTCATCGCCATCCAGATCTGCGTGCTGGCGCTGATGCTCAGCTTCCCCGGCCTGTCCTTGTGGATCCTCGGCTAGGAGGGGGATCGCAGCGATGAAGATCACCGCGTTGAAAACCTGGAAGGTGCCGCCGCGCTGGTGCTTCCTGAAGGTGGAGACCGACGAGGGCATTTCCGGCTGGGGCGAGCCCGTCATCGAAGGCCGGGCGGCCACGGTGGAAGCCTGCGTGCACGAGCTGGCTGAACTCGTGGTGGGGGCCGATGCCACCCGCATCGAAGACCTGTGGCAGAAGCTCTACCGCGGCGGCTTCTATCGCGGCGGGCCGATCCTGATGAGCGCCATCGCCGGCATCGACCAGGCGCTGTGGGACATCAAGGGCAAGGCGCTGGGGGTGCCGGTGCACGCGCTCTTGGGCGGGGCGGTGCGCGATACCATGCGCATGTATGGCTGGATCGGCGGCGACCGCCCGGCCGATGTGGCGGCCCAGGCGCGCCGGCTGGTCGACCGCGGCTTCACCGCCTTCAAGATGAACGCCACGCCGGAACTGGCGATGGTGGACAGCCACGCCCGCATCGATGCGGCGGTGGCCCGCATTGCCGAAGCGCGCGCCGCGGTGGGGCCGGAGATCGGCATCGCGGTGGATTTCCACGGCCGCGTCCACCGGCCCATGGCGCGCACCCTGCTGCGCGAAATCGCCCCCTACCACCCGCTGTTCGCCGAAGAGCCGCTGCTGCCCGAACATTTGGGCGAGCTGCGCGCCATCGCCGGCGACCTGCCCTATCCCATCGCCACGGGCGAACGGCTGTTCCACCGCACCCAGTTCAAGCCGGTGCTGGACAGCGGCTGCGTGGACATCGTGCAGCCCGACCTCAGCCACTGCGGCGGCATCACCGAGGGGCGCAAGATCGCCGTGCTGGCGGAAACCTACGACGTGGCGGTAGCGCCCCACTGTCCGCTGGGGCCGATCACGCTGGCCGCCAGCCTGGCGGTGGACGCCGTGAGCTACAATGCGGTGATCCAGGAACAGTCCATGGGCATCCACTACAACACCAATGCCGATGTGCTGGACTATCTGGTGGACCCGGCACCGCTGACCATCGTGGACGGCTACCTGCCGATTCCGCAGGGGCCGGGCCTGGGCATCGAGGTGGACGAGGCCAAGGTGATCGCCCGCTCCGCCGACTGGGTGGACTGGAAGAACCCGATCTGGCGCCACACGGACGGCACCATCGCGGAGTGGTGAGGGCCGGACCCGGCTTCGCCAAAGGCGAACCCCCTATTCCAGCGACCGCACCATCTGGGCGATGGCACCATCCCGCAGCAGCGCCTGCAGCCGCAGCACCGCCGTGGCCGGCAGGGCAGTGAGCGGCGGGCGCGGATCGCCCACATCGAAGCCCTGTTCGGCCAGCATGGCCTTGAGAACGGCGGGCTGACTGCCCAGCCCCAGGGTCTGGTGCAGCACCTCCATGGCCGGCGCCAGCCGCTCCACCACCTCCCCCGCCCCCAGGTTCCAGGCATCCCACCAGGTGCGCACCAGGCGCCCGGTCGCCTGCTGGAAGACCGAGGTGATGCCGGCGAGCCCCGTTGGCGGGGTGGTGAACGGCCCCACGGCATCGCAGGCGAACACCGCCAGCCGGCCGGCATGGCGCCCGGCCACGACGGCGCGGCGGCGATGCCCCGGCGTGGCCACGCGCAGCGCCTGCACCATCGGCACCTCCGCCAGCAGGCCGATGGCCTCCGCACTCAGATGTACGCCCGTGCGCCGCGGCGCATCGTCCACCATCAGCGGCAGCGGGTGGGCGCGCGACACCGATACGAACAGCCCGACGACGTCGCGCACGCTGGGCAGCACCACCGGCGGCGGCAGCAGCACGCCGCCCTGGCAGCCGGCCTCCAGCGCCGCTTCGCAATGGGCCTGGATGTCGCACAGCCGCAGGTCCGACACCCCGGCCAGCACCGCCACGCCGCGCGGTGCGCATTCCGCGGTGGCGCGGGCGTAGAGGGCGCGCCGTTCCACCCGCGTCAGCATCGGCCCTTCGCCGGGGATGTCGGCGACGATCACGCCATCGGCACCGCCCGCCAGGCAGCGGGTCAGCAGCGCTCCGAAATGGTCGAAATCGGCCGCACCGCTGCGGTCGAACGGCGTCACCAGCACGGCGAACACGCCGGACCACGGATCGCCGAAGCGAACCGCCGATGCGGCAGGCGATGGCCTTAGCGAATCCACCATGCCCCCGCGCTACCCTGTTGCCGTGGCAATTTCATGGAACTGATCAGCCCGATCTGCGTAACAAATGCAATAGGGCTGATGGCAGTACCCGCTGTGGTTTGGTCTGCGGCGGCGCCAATTTCGGCCCTCGCCTTCGTCCTACGCCAGCAGCAGCCGTAGATTGGGGCCGGTGAGCGCGCTGTCCATGGTCTTCAGCAACACGGACGAGAAGCTATTTGAGATGGATTCTATTTATTGCGCTATATGGCATGATGAAGAGATTGCCCCCTGATTTTAGTTTCAGGCCATCAGAAAATACTTCTTCAATAGTATAGGGTTCTGATGGTCCATCACTGCTTGTTCTAATATCAACACTAGCTGTGATGTAGCTCTTACCGAGCACATCGGCAATACTAACCGGATTCGACGGGGATGGTGACGCGTTCATATCTGCCTCCTGGCAATAAGTTGAGGATCTCAATGACAGCAGTCCAACTGGATGTTGCTGCCACCAAAAAATGTAGTTGAAAATTGTGTTTTATGCAAACCGAAAGTCTCCCACTCTAATTCGCAGGGCTCTACCGAGCGCGACAACCGAAATGAGTAGTGCATTTTGATTTTCGCCAAATATTACTAGGGAGATGCTATCAATGGTATTTACTATCAGATGATTATCTACAATCTTGGACGCAATGCTAACCGGAGATGCCCACACCGTCATCCTAGGCCAGCAGCTCCGTCAGCACTTCGTCGAGCGAAGCCACCTGGCAGTAGATCATATTCAGGATCTCCAGCTCCTTCAGGTGCAGCTCGTGCGCGCCGGCGGCACAGCAATCTTCCACCACCACCACATTGAAACTCTCGTCGGCCAGACTGCGCACGGTGGAGGACACGCACTGGTCGGTGAAGATGCCGGCGCAGATGACGTGCTTGATGCCCATATTGGCCAGCAGCAGGCGCAGATTGGTGCCGGTGAGGGCACTGTCGGTCGTTTTCAGCACCACGATGTCGTCGGCTGCCGGCGTCAGGTCCGGCACGATCTGGCTGTCCGCCCGGTCCTTGGGCAGCAGCAGGTCGTTCCAGCCGGGCTTCTTCTGGCTCAGCGACCGGTCGCGCCCGTCGGGCTTCAGGCAGGCGATGCGCGCGAACACCACCTCCACGCCGCGGGCGCGGGCTTCGGCGATCAGCCGGGCGGTGTTGGGGATCACCGTGCCGTTCATGCGCTCCAGAAAGGGCGCCCAGCGGGCGCGCTGCTGCGGATCGGCGTGGGGTTCCAGGTAGGTGTTCTGGATGTCGATGACGAGCAGTGCGGTCTCGGCCGCCTCCAGCACCATGTCCGCCGGTTCAGGTGCGCCGTCGTAGTAGAAGGAGCGGAAATCCGTCTTCCAGCCCATGGTGTGTCCTCGGTTGCAGTCTGCTCCAGCCCGCTCCCCCACCCGGCCACCAACGGCAGTATCCTGGAATGGGCGGCCGGGTGGGGGAGCGGGCCGGCGCCG
>JAGQRL010000165.1 GCA_020425485.1 Rhodospirillaceae bacterium | reverse complement strand
GCGAGATGGCGTCCCACTCGTCGCCCGGCAGCTCCCAGGCGAAGCCGGGATCGCCGTGGGCCAGCAGATCGTCGTAGGTGAGCTGGCCGAGCCGGGCGCCGCCCGGGCCTTCGGGATCGACGATGTCGACGACGACGATGTCGCTCCGGGTGAGCGCCAGCGCCTCGGCCATCACGCCATGGAACTCGGTATCCGTCAGCAGCACCTTGGCTTCGCCGTGGTCGAGGATGTGGGCGATGGTGCGGGCATCGAGCCTTGTGTTGAGCGCGTTCAGCACGCCGCCGGCCATCGGCACGGCGTAATGGGCTTCCAGCAGTTCGGGGATGTTGGGCGCCATCACCGCCACGGTGTCGTTCTTGGCGATGCCCAGGCCGGCCAGTGCCGACGCCAGGCGGGCGCAGCGCTCGTAGGTGTCGGCCCAGCTCCGCCGGATGCTGCCGTGGATCACCGCCGGATGGGTGGGGAACACCGCGGCGCTGCGCCTGAGGAACGACAGCGGCGACAGCGGCACGTGGTTGGCGGGCGTCCGGTCGAGGCCGGTCAGGTAAGCGGACATGGCTTGGCTCGGTGGTGCGGTCAACACCACCGAGCCTGACCTGAAAACCCCTTAGATGGCAATCGGTCGATCGGCCCTAGGATCCGACGGACAGCCCGTCCACCGCGTAGTTGTCGACGCGGAAGATCTCTTCGTTCTGCGTCGAGCGCGACCGCACCACGAACTGCACCGACGAATAGGCCGAGGTGTCGACGGTGTAGGACAGCGTGGAGGCGCTGTTGGAGAAGGTCTGCCCGGTCAGGCTGCCGGTGAAGGTGGTGTGGGCGTCATTCACCTCGAACCGGTCGAGCAGGACTTCGCTGCCACCGTCATAGACGACGTAGACCTCGAAATAGTCTTCGCTGGTGCCGCTGTTCTCGAACTGGTCGATGTTGTCCACGTCGACATCCAGCGACGCCGTGACGCTGAGGACCGTGCTGACGTCGATCGGGTTGAAGATCATGTAGCCGTTGTTGTTGTAGGTGACCGCGGCACCGCCGGTGAGACCCCAATTGCTGGAGGACCACACCGACGCCAGGCTGGACGCTGGGCCGGTGCCGTCGAAGCTTTCCGACGCCAGGCTGGCGTAGGACCCCGCCGTGCCGTTGATGGCGATGCCGCCGATATCGAACAGCTCGCGGCTTTCGCTGGTGTTGGTGGTGATGGTCACCTGCACGGAGTTGGAGCCGTCCGGGATGTCGTAGGACAGGCTGGTGAAGTTCGGCGAGTCGTCGTCGGTCACGTTGATGACCTGGCCCGAATACAGCCCGACGAACTGGCTGGTGGAGGAGTTGTACTGGAACGTGTCGGTGATATAGCCCGACCCGTCGACATTGATCGTGACCGTGAACGAGTCCGAGGATTCGAAGCTGTCACCGCCCGGCCAGTCGTAGCGGGCAGCGAAATCGATATCCACCGTGACATCGACGTAGCCCGACACATCGACCGTGCGGGTGGCGATGCTGGCATCGGACCCGCCGGCCGCACGCGCGCGGTCGTTGGTCGGATCGAAGGTGAAGCCGGAGGTGGAGATCAGGTCGGACTGGCTCGGCCCCGTCGCCGTGGTGAAGGTCTCCGCCGCGATGGTCGCCGGGCCGTACAGGGTGTCCTCGTCGACATCCGCGACGCCGTCGTCATCGTCGTCGGTATCGTAGGTGTCGAGGATCCCGTCGTCGTCGTCGTCGGTATCCTCGTCGTCGGCCAGGCCGTCGCCATCGGTGTCGGTGGGGGAGCCGTCGTCCACCTCGCCGTAAGTGTATTCGTCGGAGTCGTAGTAGCGCCGCGAGCCGACGAGGTCGTCTTCGGGATTGAAGGTCTGCTGGGTGGTGCCGTTGCTGGCCACGCCGCTGCTGCCGGTGCCCAGCAGGGCCGACATGGAATCCGGGATGCGCGGCAGGCCGACTTCCAGATACTCGTTGCGGGTGGTGTTGGCCACGGCGCCGAGCTGGTCCTTCAGCAACGGCAGGCCCACTGCGGCGGCGGCCACCAGGGTGGCCATGATCAGCCCGTATTCGATGGCGGCCATGCCCCGCCGGTCGCTGCCCAGGCGGCGCAGGTCCGCATGCAGGCGCGCCAGGCCCCGACGGCCCGGCCGGCGCTGCTGCGCCGAATCAAGACGGCTCTTACCAACCATGATCACGGTCCCACTCTACCTTGCGGCCGCTGCGGCCACCCGATGGTCTGCCTGCCGCCTGCCCAAACCGTACGCCAATTTGCCCCGGTACCAAGCAGATGCGACACATTTTCTCAATGTCACTCTACCATAGAAAACGGAAAGAAGCAGTTAATTTCGTGACCAAAGGCAGGCCGCGTAGTGTTGGGATGGCCCCGCGGCCCATTGTCTTCAATTGCTGCAAATTGATTCAAAAAGTATCTCAAATATGCGCGTGTATTCGACTCAACGGCGCCGCACCCCCGCGGAGACCCGCCACCACCTATAGGTGGGGTGGGGCCATGGGCAAAGAACCCCAGATGTCGATGACTCTGCGCCGGCGGCGATCTCCGGCCCGCATTGCAGCGGTCTCTAACCTACGGATGTCATGGGATAGTCGCTTGCAGTGTGGGGATTTGGTCAATAAAGTGTTAACCAGATCGGCGATGTAATGGGGACGCCAGTTTGATGGAAACCGCGTTGGGCGAAGAAAGGCTCCGCCGCCGTCTGCTGGATACCGCAGCGGAGTTGCGGACCATGGCGCAGCATATGGCGCCGCACCGACGCGATTGTCTCTTGGCCGATGCCCAGCGTCTGGAAGCCATGGCCGACGAGCCGTCGGACGACCGCTTCGATCCACGGTTCAACCGCCATAGCGTCGCCGCCGGATCTTCCTCCCGGTAGCCCAGCGGGACCACCAGCGGCCGTTTCGGCCCCACGCCCCTTGTGCCGGCGCCACCCGGCGGCAAGGATGGGGGGGCGGGCGCAGCCGCAGGCACCCTCCTGGGGTGCGCGTTCCGCAACGGTCCGTACCCCATGGAGAAGGAGTTCCCGTGATGACAAGGCTGCGGCACCTGGCGGCACTCCTTGCCACCCTCGCCCTCTCCACCGGCCTTGCTGCCACCGCCGCCGCCCAGGGCGGGCCGGCCAGCCCGTACGAGATCACCTGTGCCGATTTCCTTGCGGCAACCGGCGCGCCGGCGGGCAGCGACGACAACATCCGCGGGAACCTGATGGTCTACTGGGTCGTTGGGTATTTCTACGGGCGGTTCGAGGACGTGCCGGAAGCCAACACCACGCCGGAGCGATTCGCCCAGAACGCGGCCGATGTGGTGGGGGCCCTGCGGCAGATCTGCCCCAACGTGCCCGACATGCCGATTGCCGAGTTCGCACGCAACCTGGGCAACGATCTGGAAACGTCCATCACGGGGAACTGAACCACGGTGCCGCGCCCCGGACCGGACGGGCGTTCCGCCGACCGGTGCAGGGCCGCTGAGGAGACCGACCACCAGCGTGGGCCGCGACCGCCGTTCGCGACGGTCGGCCAATCACACCGATCGACGACGCCATGACCGCGCCATGACCGCTACGCATCGCTTCTGGCAGTACCTGCAAGAACGCCGGCCGGCCCTGCTGCTGGTGCCGGCCGCCCTGGTTGTGGGCGCTGCGACGGTGTGGCTGGCGGGGTTCCTGGTGGACAGCCCGCCGGCCGCGGTGACCCTCATCGTCGTGGCCGTGTCGGTCACCTGCCTGGCGCTGCTGCGGCGCCTGCTGGTGGACGTGTTCGGTTATCACGAAGTGGTCGCCCACGAGCCGGGGTCGGTGCTGGCGCGCGGCGTCGTGTCCCGCAGCGACCTTTTGGTGCCGGCGGCCGTGCTGGCCGCGGTGCCGGCGCTGGCCACCCTCATCGGCGCCTCCTCCCTGCTGGGGCCGTTCGCCATCGCGCTGGGCGGCGTGATCGTCTCGTCGGCCATCGCCGCGGCCATTTCCGGTGAGGTGGCGCACCCCCGCGTCGGCCTGGCCGCCGCCGCCCGCGCTGCCGGATACTTCGCCATCGCCGCCTATGCCGCCGGTCCCGGCTGGTGGGAGCATTCGGCCAACACCGGCGTCATCGCGCTGTTGGCCTATGCCTTCGTCGCCGGGCTCGCCTGGCAGCTCGGCCGCGACCTGCGTGGTCCGTCGGAGGTGGCGCCCGGCGAGGCGGTGGTGTCGGACGCCTGGGGGCCGCTGGCCGCCGTCATCGCCTGGTTCGGCCTGATGATGGCCGCCGGCAGCCTGATGGCCGCCGTGGGCCTCTATCTGCCGTCGTCCTGGGTGGTCGCAATAGTTATCGATGTGACACTGTTGGTTGCGGCCATCGTCGGCATCGTATACGCACGGTCGCCATCGGCCCGTCGCGGCGCCATTGTGGCGCGGTTCACGGCGGGATGGGCGTTGGGGGTCCCGATGGTTCTGGCTTTGCGGACGGCAGCACTGTGAATGCGGGCGAGCAGGGGGCGCCGCCCGGAACCGAAGATGCGCTGGAACTGGTGTTCGCGCCGCTCGACCAGGTCGGGCCGGGCAGCGACGCCACCACGCTGGCCGCTTTGGCCGAGCTGCAGCCCATCCCGTCGGGCGGCGCCATCTACGATCTCGGCTGCGGGCCGGGCCGCCAGACCCTGGCGCTGGCCCGCGAACTCGGCCGGCCGATCACCGCGGTGGATGTCAACCGCACCTTCCTCGACCGCCTGATCGTCCGCGCCGAAGCCTTGGGCTTGGGCGAGGCGGTGGCGGTGCGCGAAGCCTCCATGGTGGCGCTCGACGCGGCCCCGGACTCCATCGACTTGATCTGGTCGGAAGGGGCCGTCTACATCGTCGGCGTGGAAGCGGCGCTGAGGCACTGGTGGCCGCTGCTGCGCCCGGGCGGCTGCGTGGCCTTCACCGAGCTGGTGTGGCTGACCGACAGCCCGCCGGAACCGGCCGCCCAGTTCTGGCGCTACGCCTATCCCGGCATGACCGGGGTGGTGGACACCCAGCTTGCCTGCGTGCGCCAGGGCTACGAGGTGGTGGCCACCCGGTCGCTGCCGGCGGAAGACTGGCAGGAAGGCTACTACCAGCCGCTCAGCCGGCGCATCGAAACCCTGCGCCCGCGCGCGGCGGACTGGCCGGAGCTGACGGCGGTGCTGGCGGAGATCGACGACGAGATGGCGGTGTTCAACGCCCACCACGGCAGCTTCGCCTACGTCTTCTTTCTCCTGCGCAAGCCGGCGTGAACGGCGGGCCCGCGCACGCAATTGGCAGCGCCTCCCCTTCTGGCCTATGGTCTCGCCAACGGTCCAGGACAGGGTCCTGCGGCCGCGACGCCGGAGTCCACGGGCCGTCCCGATGCGGACGGTGGTGCTTTGGCGCACCCAGGCGATTGAAAGCGACCCTCGCGCTCCCAAGGTGTTGGCAAGCGCGCGGCCCCTGCTGAGCGCCCGCATATATAAGAGGTTTCGATGTTTGGCGCCCTTGCCCGCAAGATTCTCGGCTCATCCAACGACCGCGTCGTCAAGACGCTCGCCAAGACCGTACCCCAGATCAACGCGCTGGAGCCGGAGATCGAGGTGCTGGACGACGACGCCCTGCGCGGGCGGACCGATCGGCTGCGCGAGCGTCTGGCCAACGGCGAGGACCTGGACGACATCCTGCCGGAAGCCTTCGCGGTGGTGCGCGAAGCGGCCAAGCGCACGCTCGGCCAACGCCATTTCGACGTGCAGCTCCTCGGCGGCATGGTGCTGCACCAGGGCAAGATTTCCGAGATGAAGACGGGCGAAGGCAAGACCCTGGTGGCGACGCTGGCGGTCTACCTCAACGCGCTGGAAGGCAAGGGCGTCCACGTCGTCACGGTGAACGACTACCTGGCCCGCCGCGACTCCGCCTGGATGGGGCAGATCTACCGCTTCCTCGGGCTCACCGTCGGCGTCATCGTGCACGGGCTGAACGATGCCGAGCGCAAGGATGCCTATGCCTGCGACGTGACCTACGGCACCAACAACGAGTTCGGCCTTGACTATCTGCGCGACAACATGGCGTTCTCCGCCGCGCAGCGCGTGCAGCGGCGGTATTTCGCCGTGGTCGACGAGGTCGACTCGATCCTGATCGACGAGGCACGTACACCGCTG
>JAGQRL010000164.1 GCA_020425485.1 Rhodospirillaceae bacterium | reverse complement strand
CCCGGCGGCACCACGCGGAAGTTGTTGAACGCCGTCTGCCCCCAGCGCAGGAACGAGTAGCGCTCGCCGTTGCGCTCGAACTCGCGCTTCACATTGGCCTGGAAGGCCATGGGCGTGCCGAACTCGTCCACCATCACCGAGTGGTCGATCACCAGGTCCACCGCCGACAGCGGGTTGATGCGCTGGGGATCGCCGCCCAGTGCGGTCATCGCCTCGCGCATGGCGGCCAGGTCCACCACGGCCGGCACGCCGGTGAAGTCCTGCATCAGCACACGGGCCGGGCGGTAGGCGATCTCCGCGTCGGAGCGCTGCTCCTTCTGCCAATCCACCAGCGCCTTGATGTCCTCGGTGGTCACCGAGCGGCCGTCCTCGAAGCGCAGCAGGTTTTCCAGCAGGACCTTCAGCGAATAGGGCAGCCGGGTGATATCGCCCAAAGTGTCGGCCGCCGCCGCCAGGCTGAAATAGTCGTACTCGCGCCCCTCGACAGTGAGAGTGCGCCGAGTCTGCATGGTGTCCTGTCCGGTGGTGGTCACGGGGGAATCCTCCTGGCATTGGTCGGGGGCGCGGCCCGCTGCACCCCTGGCTTCGATCGGTCGCGCCGAGAGTAGCCTGCTGCACCCGCGAATTCAAATCACGGCAACGCAACGGCGAGCCCCGATTTCGGCAGCGGTGACCGCCAGGCCGGCCGGAATTACGCGTAGGTCGAGACGAATGCGGCAATGCGCTCCAGCACGGCGTCGGATTGCTGGAAGTGCGGCACATGGCGGCACTGGGGCACCAGCCAGGTTTCGCACGGACCGGAGACGCCGGCGGCGATCATGGCGAGCTGCTCGGGCGAGCCGTACTCGTCCGCCTCCCCCTGGATGGCGAGCACCGGGGCGGTGATGCCGGGCAGCCGGTGGTTCATGTCGAACCCGGCGAATTCCGGCGCCAGCCAGCAGTCCGCCCAGTTGCGGAACATCAGGTCGGTCTTGGCACCGTGGTGGCGCAGCAGGGCGTTGCGCAGCCGGCTGTTGGGGGCGTAGTAGGCCGCCCGCGCCTCGCGGATGCCGGCCAGCGTCACCTCCTCCACCACCACATGGGCGGCTTCGGTCACCACGCCGGCCACGCGCTCGGGGTGGCGGTCGGCGGCGATCAGGGCGATCGAGCCGCCATCGGAATGGCCGATCAGCACCGCCCGGTCGATGCCCGCGGCATCCAGCACCTGGGCCACCCCCTCGCCGCCCTCTTCGTACAGGTAGTCCGGCTGGCGGTCGGCCGGCAGCGGATCGGCGCGGCCGAAGCCCAGCCGGTCGAACACGAAGGCCATCCGCCCGCAGCGTTCGGCCAGCACCTCCGGCACATCGAGCCCGCGGCCGGCCCATTGGGTGATGCTGCCCAGCCCTTCGTGCAGGAACACCAGCGGCGGCCCGGCCTCGCGCCAGCCCGGCGGACGGATCCAGCGGCCGAACAGGCGCCCCCGCGGCGTGGCGATGTCGTCTTCTACAATTTCGGGTGCCATGGCCTACGCCCGATACCGGAACCTGGGAACCGGTGGGCACGCCGCCCGGCCCTGCTGCCTGCGACGCCATTGCCCACCAAAGTGAAACGCTTAGGGCCGAAACCACGTTGCGTCAGTGGAATGGCCCCAGCTACGATGCATCCACACGAGCGCGCAAGACGCTCGGTGCCCGTACAGGGTTAGGGAGGCCGCCCGAATGCTCGATGATCCGGGCCGGGACGATTCGCTGCTGAAGGTAGAAAACGTCAGTCTGTCCTTCGGCGGCGTGCATGCACTGAGCAATGTCAGCTTCGACGTTCGTCGCGGCGAGCTGTTCTCCATCATCGGCCCCAATGGGGCCGGCAAGACCTCCATGGTCAACTGCATCTCCGGCCGCTATTCGCCGACCGAGGGCAGCATCCATTTCAACGGCCGCGACGTCACCCGCCTGCGCCCGGCGGCACGGGCCGAGCTGGGGCTGGGCCGCACCTTCCAGAACCTGGCGCTGTTCGGCCACATGTCGGTGCTGAACAACATCATGGTGGGCCGCCACCACCTGCTGAAGAACAACTTCTTCACCGGCGCGCTCTACTGGCTGGTTGGTGCGGAGCGCGAAGAACTCGCCCACCGCCGCGAGGTGGAAGACATTATCGACTTCCTGGAAATCCAGCATGTGCGCCGCGCCACCGCCGGCACGCTGGCCTACGGCTTGCGCAAGCGCGTGGAGCTGGCCCGCGCCATCGCGCTGAAGCCCAAGCTGCTGCTGCTCGACGAGCCGATGGCCGGGATGAACCTGGAAGAGAAGGAGGACATGTCCCGCTTCATCATCGACCTGAATGAGGAATGGGGCATGACCGTCATCATGATCGAGCACGACATGGGCGTGGTGATGGACATCAGCGACCGCGTGGTGGTGCTCGACTACGGCAAGAAGATCGGCGACGGCACGCCC
>JAGQRL010000163.1 GCA_020425485.1 Rhodospirillaceae bacterium | reverse complement strand
CCGGTGCAGCGGCAGATGTTGCCTTCCAGCCACTCGCGCACTTCCGCCTCGCTGGGCGAGGGGTTGGTCTGCAGCAGGTCGACCGCACTCATCACCATGCCCGGGGTGCAGAAGCCGCACTGCAGGCCGTGGTTTTCGCGGAAGGCTTCCTGCATCGGGTGCAGCGTGCCGTCCTCGGCTGCCAGCCCTTCGATGGTGGTGATCGATGCACCGTCCACCTGGACGGCCAGCGTCGTGCAGGACTTGCGCGACTTGCCGTCGACATGCACCACGCAGGCGCCGCACTGGCTGGTGTCGCAGCCGACATGGGTGCCGGTGAGCCCCAGCTTGTCGCGCAGCAGGGCGGACAGGAGCGTGCGCGGCTCCACCTCCACGGTGCACGGCTTGCCGTTCACCGTTACGGAAACGGTCGTAGACATTCATCCCTCCCAGGTTCGACGCGCTGCATTGGTTTTCGCGCCAAAGGATTTATTGCGGCGCCGCCCCGTAAACGGCACGGCGCGCCCCGCTTGTTGCCATAGGCTATGGCCGGGATTGAGCGAAATCAATGGCAGCGGCGCGCTGTAGTACGCCGGCCGGCCTACCCGAAGGCGACGATCAGAATGACCGCGACGACGATGATGGCGGCCACCCAAACCCAGGGTGGTAGGCCCGCTTCGCCATCGTGCGGTGCGGTGTCGTGCGGATGGGCCGAGGGGGCGAGATCGGCTTCCCCTTCCACCGGGTGGTCCGCCGCCGCGTCGGCGTGTTCGGGGGTGGCGCCGTGGGAGGCATAGAGGTCCATACCGGCGCGTGCCGCGGTGGCCCCGGCCTTGACCGGCGACACCCGCCACTCGCCCTTGTCTTCAACCGGCGGTGGCGTCTCCTCCGCCGCGGCTTCGGCGGGCAGCATTTCTTCCGGCGAGGCCTCGGCCGGCACCGCATCGGCCGGCGCGGCCAGTTCTTCGCTCAGCGGCTCGGCCGGGGCGCCGCCCACCACCTCGGAGAAGCGGCCGAAGAACTCGTCGGCCATCTTGCGCGCGGTGCCCTGGACCAGGCGTGCGCCGAGCTGGGCGATCTTGCCGCCGACATTGGCGTGGACCTTGTAGGACAGCCGAGTCGTGTCGCCGCTTTCCTCCACCAGATGCACATCGGCACCGCCCTTGGCGAACCCCGCGGGACCGCCCTTGCCTTCGCCGGTGATGGTGTAGCTTTCCGGCGGGTTCATGTTGGAGAGCGTGACCTCGCCTGTGAACTTCGCCTTTACCGGGCCGATCTTGGCCGTGACCTTGGCGGCCAAGGTGGTATCCGAGGTCTTCTCAATGCTCTCGCATCCCGGAATGCATTGCTTCAAGACCTCCGGATCGTTCAGCGCCTCCCAGACCTGCGGGCGGGGCGCCTGGATCAAGTATTCGCCCGCGATGTCCATTCCGGCACCGTCCTTTCCAGCCCTTGCATTTTTGTATCCGGGTTTCCCGGCTATTCTAAAGCCTAACCTTCGCCAGGAGCCGCGGCAAGCCGGCCCCGCCGCACCGTCCAGACGAG
>JAGQRL010000162.1 GCA_020425485.1 Rhodospirillaceae bacterium | reverse complement strand
GGGCCGCCACCTCCTTGCCGGCGCCGGCCGGGCCGGTGATCAGTACGCGGCTGCCGGTGCCGGCCACCCGTTCGATCTGCTGGCGGAGCGACACCATGGCGGTGCTGGACCCCACCAGTTCAGCACTTTCCAGGAAGCGGCGGCGCAGTTCGGCGTTCTCGCGCTTCAGGCGGCCGGACTCCACCGCGCGTTCCACCATTACCAGCAGGCGGTCGAACTTGAACGGCTTCTCCACGAAGTCGTAGGCGCCGTGCTTGATCGCGGTGACCGCGGTTTCGATGGTGCCGTGGCCGCTGATCATCACCACCGGCAGCGTCGGCACTTCCTTCATCAGGGCTTCCAGCACGCCCAGCCCGTCGAGCGTGCTGCCCTGGAGCCAGACGTCGAGGATCACCAGATCGGGTACGCGCGAGCGCACCGCCGCCAGCGCCGCCTCGGCGTCGCCGACATCGCGGGTGCGATACCCCTCATCGTCCAGGATCCCGCAGATCAGCGCGCGGATGTCTTGCTCGTCATCGACGACCAGAATGTCGTGGGTCATTTTCGGCCGGTCAGCTCACGTTCGCCGTACCGGCATGGCAGTCCTGGCCGCGTCGGTGCATGGGGCCGCCTCCTCTTCCGACAGGCTGAATCCTAGGGCTGCTTGCTTCGACCGACAAGCGATGCATGGCGCTACCCCTCGTTCCTGGGAAAGTTGAGACAGATGCTGGCTCCACCGCCCGGCCGGTCGCCGAGAACGAGCTGGCCACCATGTTCGTCCATGATCTTCTTGACGATCGCAAGGCCGAGGCCGGTGCCCTTGGGCCGGTGGGTGACATAGGGCTCGGTCAGCGTGTCGCGATCGCCGGACGGCAGGCCGCGGCCGTTGTCGAGCACGCAGATGCTGGCGGTTTCCGTCGTGGCGGTGACCCGCATGATCACCTCGCCGCGCGGCTCGGCAGCCCCCTCGGGCGGCGGATCGCGCCCCTCGATGGCATCCACCGCGTTCTGCAGCAGGTTGATGAGGGCCTGGGACACCAGGCGCGGATCGATCGGCGCCACCACGGTGCCGGCGCCCTCCTCCACCTCCATGCGGAAATCCACGTTGGGCCGGCTTTCCTGCAAGGCGATGGCCTGGCGGCACGCCTGCACCAGGTCGTGGGGGCCGATGGCCGGCTGGGGCATGCGGGCGAAGGCGGAAAACTCGTCCACCATGCGGCCGATATCGCCCACCTGGCGGACGATGGTGTCGGTGCAGGCCACGAAGGTGTCGGGGTCGCTGGTGATCTGGCGCAGGTATTTGCGCTTCAGGCGTTCCGCGGAAAGCTGGATCGGCGTCAGCGGGTTCTTGATCTCATGGGCGATGCGGCGGGCGACATCGGCCCACGCCGCCTTGCGCTGGGCGGACACCAGTTCGGAGATGTCGTCGAAGGTGACGATGAAGCCGTGCACCTCCGTACCCAGGCGCTCGACTGCCACGCGCACCAGCAAGGTGCGGTCGGTCTGGCCGAGGCGCAGGCGGATCTGCCGGCCGGTGGGCAGGTGCGGCCGGCGCGCCGCTTCGTCCAGCAGCTCGCCCATCTCCGGCACGATATCGGCCAGCGGCCGGCCCACCAGGTCCTCCAGCCGGCGTTCCAGCAGTGCCATGGCGGACTTGTTGGGCAGGTTGACGCGGCCGTCGCGGTCGACCCCCAGCACCCCTGCAGACACGCCGCCCAGCACCGTTTCGGTGAAGCGGCGGCGCTGGTCGAGCTGGCGGTTGGCGTCGATCAGGTCGCGGCGCTGGGTTTCGAGCTGGCTGGTCATGCGGTTGAAGGCCAGCGTCAGGGTGGAGATCTCGTCGCGGTCGCCGGCCACCGGCACCCGTGCCGTCAGGTCGCCGGCGCGCACCCGTTCGGCCGCACCGATCAGGTTGCTGACCGGCTGGATCAGGGTTTCGGCGAATTTCAGCCCCACCCAGATGGCCACCAGCAGCACCAGCACCGCCAGCACCAGGTAGATGGCCACCACGGTGATCTGGAACTGCGACTGGCGGATTTCCAGCTCCTGGTATTCGTCCACCGCCCCTTCCACGGCGCGCAGGTGCTCGATCACCCCCGGCTCCACGAAGCGGCCGACCAGCAGGTAGCTGTCGACGAAGCGGTCGAGCCGGACGATGGCGCGCACCCGGTCCTCGGTATCGCTGTCCAGCCGCACCACGTCGCCGCGCCGTGCCTGGGCCAGCACGGAAGCAGGGATGGTTTCGAACTGCAGCATCAAGGTAAGGTTGGAGCGCGCCAGGGTATGGCCGCTGCCGTCGAACACGATGGCTTCGGTGAGGTTGCGCAGGGCCGCCTGGGCGTTGATGAGCTGGTCGAAGAGCTGCTGGTCGTTGAGCAGGCGCAGCGCCTCGCGGTTGATGTCGTTGGCCATGGCCAGGATGTCGGCTTCCAGCGTGCGCTCGTGCTCCGCCAGATAGGCCTGGGCCACCGACACCGACTCGTCGACCGCGGTGGACACCCGGTCGGAAAACCAGGAACTGATGCCGAGGTTGAGGAACAGCACGGAGAAGGTGGCGACGATGATCGCCGGCACCACGGCGACGATGCTGAACATGCCCACCAGGCGGACATGCAGGCGCGAACCGGCGATGCCGCGCCGCCGCCGCACCCAGATGCTGGCGATCCGCCGAGCCACCAGCAGCCCCAACAGCAGCAGGATCACCAGATCGGCGTTGAGCAGGACGTACAGCGTATCGGGGTCGTGGCCGAAGGGCGGGCTTTCCGTCAGCACCGCATAGGTGGCGCCGCCCGCGGCCAGGCCGGCGATCACCAGCACGAAGGTCAGCCGGTCGAGCACCCGCACTAGGGCGCCGATCCTGTTCGTCTGGCGGCTGCCGGGGGGCGTTGCCAGCGCGTCGCCGGGTGTGGCGGCCTGATCGCTCATTCTAGGGTCCGGTGCTCCGGGTCATCCCTTGTCCCCTACCTGGCACCGCGCACGACCTGGATATCCAGCTCGCGGATCTTCTTGCGCAGGGTGTTGCGGTTCAGCCCCAGCACCTGGGCGGCCCGGATCTGGTTGCCCTTGGTGTTGGCCAACGTGAGGTTGATGAGCGGCCGCTCGATCTCCTGCAACACGCGATCGTACAGCCCATCGGCGGGCAGGCCGTTGTTGTGGGCGGCAAAATAGTCGCGCAGATGGCGTTCCACCGCTTCCGACAGGCTTTCTGAACGCGCCACCGGCCCGATCGGTTCCGGTGCAGTTTCCAGCCCGCCCAGCTCGGCGTCGATCACGTCGGCGCCGATGGTTTCCTGGGTGTAGAGGGCGGCCAGCCGGCGCACCAGGTTTTCCAGCTCCCGCACATTGCCGGGCCACGGATAGGCCTTCAGCCGCGCCATCGCCTCGGTATCGAGGATCTTCGACGGCAGCCCTTCGCGGCTGCCCTGGATGAAGAAATGGCGCACCAGCGGCGGAATGTCCTCGGTGCGCTCGCGCAGCGGCGGCAGGCGGATGGGCACCACGTTGAGGCGGTAGAACAGGTCCTCGCGGAACAGCCCCTGGCGGATCGCCTGGCGCAGGTCGCGGTGGGTGGCGGCGATGATGCGCACGTCGGAGCGGATCAGCGTGCGCCCGCCGACGGTGGTGTATTCGCCGCCCTGCAGCACGCGCAGCAGCCGCGTCTGCGCCTCCATCGGCATGTCGCCGATCTCATCGAGGAACAGCGAGCCGCCCTGGGCCTGCTCGAACCGCCCCACCGAGCGCGCGGTGGCCCCGGTGAAGGCCCCCTTCTCGTGGCCGAACAGTTCGCTTTCGATCAGCTCGCGCGGGATTGCCGCCATGTTGACGGCGACGAACGGGCCGTTGCGCCGGCGGCCGTATTCGTGCAGCGCGTGGGCCACCAGCTCCTTGCCGGTGCCGCTTTCGCCGGACACCATCACCGTCAGGTCGGTCTGCATCAGCCGGGCGAGCACCCGGTAGATTTCCTGCATGGCCGGCGAGCGGCCGATCATCGGCATCTGTTCGTCGGCGTCGGGGTCTTCGAACGCCTCGGGCACCGGGGCCGCCTGGGGGGCGGAGAGTGCGCGCTGCACCGTGCGCACCAGCTCGCCCAGGTCGAACGGCTTGGGCAGGTATTCGAACGCCCCGCGCTCCGTGGCCTTCACCGCCGTGTGCAGGGTGTTCTGGGCGCTCATCACGATCACCCGCAACTCCGGGCGGATCTTGTGGATGCGCGGCACCAGATCGAGCCCGTTCTCGTCGGGCATGATCACATCGGTGATCACCAGGTCGCCCTGGCCGTCGCTCACCCAGCGCCACAGGGTGGCGGCATTGCCGGTGGAGCGAACCTCGTGGCCCAGCCGCGCCAGCGCCTGGGTGAGCACGGTGCGGATGGAGCGGTCGTCGTCCGCTACCAGGATGGTCGATCCGACGGTCATGGGTCTCCCGCCTCGTGGTCCGCGTGACCAACCGCCGGGCCGTCCACATGGATCGGCAGCGACACGGTGAAGACCGTGCGGCGGGGCTGACTTTCAAATCCGATGATGCCGCCGTGGTCGTCGACGATCTTGGCCACCAGGGCGAGCCCCAGCCCGCTGCCGTTGGTCTTGGTGGTGACGAAGGGGTCGAACAGGTGTTCGCGGATATCGTCGGGGATGCCGGCGCCGTTGTCCTGGATGGTCACCGACAGCGGCAGGTTGATGCGCCGGTTGGAGAACGGCACCGCCACCGAGACGCCGCGCTGGTAGCGCGTGGTGATCAGGATATCCCCGGTCGGCGGCACGCAGGCTTCCGCGGCGTTCTTCACCAGGTTCAAGAACACCTGCACGAGCTGGTCGTAGTTGCCGTGGGTGGGCGGCAGCGAGGGGTCGTAGCTTTCGCGGATCTTCAGGTACTTGCCGTAGCCGGTTTCCATCAGCCGGCGCACCCGTTCCAGCACGCTGTGGATGTTCACCGGGCCGTGCTCGGCCGGCGTTTCGGTGAAGCTGCCCATGCGGTCCACCAGGGCGACGATGCGGTCCGTCTCGTCGCGGATGAGCTGGGTGAGCTGCTTGTCGTCGTCCTGGGCCGTTTCCTCCAGAAGCTGGGCGGCGCCGCGGATGCCCGACAGCGGGTTCTTCACCTCGTGGGCCAGCATGGCGGCCATGGCGGTCATCGAGCGCGCCGCGCCGCGATGGGTGAGCTGGTTGTCGATCTTGCGCGCCAGCGACGCCGTCCACAGGGTCAGCACGGCACAGCCGTCCGCCCCGGTCAGGGGAGCGGCGGTGATCGTCACCGTGTGCCGGCCGATGCGCGGGGTTTCCAGCAGCACGCCGTACTCCGACCGGCTTGAGTTGTCGGCAACGGCGCCGGTGGCCAGCGCGTGGATCGGGCTGTCGGCGGGCAGGAACTCATCGAGCCGGCGGCCGATCAGCAGGGACTCGCTGGCTTCGAAGAACTGCTGGGCCTCGAAATTAACGTAGATGATGGTGCCCACCGCATCGACCGCCAGAACCGGCTCCGGCAGGGCGTTGAGAACCTCCGCCGCGGCGATGGGCGTCGGCGTGCGGCCGGCGTCGCCGCCATGGCTGTGCACGGGGCTCAGGCTGGTCATGCGGCCAGCCTTGCCGATGCCGGCGCGAAGAACGCTGCGATCTCGGAAAACACGTCGGAATGATCTGTCATGCGGTTGATCTTGTCGCGAAAAGTGGTCGCGTCAGGGAGCCCGGCGGCATACCAGCCGAGGTGCTTGCGGGCGATCCTCAGGCCGCGGTCCAGGCCGTAGTGGGACAGCAGGCCGTCCAGGTGTTCGCGCGCGATACGGCCGCGGGCGGCCGGTTCCGGTGCGGCCGGCCACTGCCCGCTGCGCAGATATTCGGCAGCCTGGCCGATCAGCCAGGGCCGGCCCTGGGCGGCGCGGCCGATCATGATGCCGTCGGCGCCGCTCGCCTCAAGGCAGCGGTCGATGTCCTCCGGCCCGGCGATATCGCCGTTGGCGACCACCGGTATGCCCACCGCTTCCTTCACTTGGCGGATGAACGACCAGTCGGAACGCCCTGAATAGAAATCGGAACGTGTGCGGCCATGCACCGTTACCAGGCGCACGCCCACGGCTTCCGCGGCGCGCGCCAGATGCGGTGCGGTGCGACTGTCCGCGTCCCAGCCGGTGCGCATCTTCACCGTCACCGGCACCGGCACGGCGCGCACCACGGCGGCCATGATGCGGGTGGCGAGATCCGGCTCGCGCATCATGGCCGCCCCGCAGGCCTTGTTGACCACCTTCTTGGCGGGACAGCCGAAGTTGATGTCGATCACCGCCGCCCCGCGGTCGACATTGAGGCGCGCGGCATCGGCCATCACCCCAGGGTCGTCGCCGGCAAGCTGCACCACCATCGGCCATTCCTCCGCGCAATCGGTGCTGGAGCGGCGCATGCGCTGGGCCGCCCGCAGCATCTCGCGGCTGGCGATCATCTCCGACACCACAAGCCCGCCGCCGAGCCGGCGCACGAGGCGGCGGAACGGCAGGTCGGTGACGCCCGACATGGGCGCCAGGATTACCGGCGGATCGATGTGCACTTGGTCGAGGCAGATGCCCATGGACTAGGCATGACTGACATAATGGCTATCGGATAGGCAATTTAACGCTCTCGTTATGCAGCGCAAGCGGGATCGCGTGGCCAACCCCGTTGCGATCCCTGCCCTGCCCTCCACGCAGAGCGGCCAACCCCTGCCCGCCGGGCGGCGAACTGTGCTATGGGGCGCCCCGAGTTCCAGGCAGCAGGCAGTCTCCCCCGTGTCCCAGCCCTTCCGCACCGCGCTGATCGTCGCCGCCGGCCGCAGCCAGCGCTTCGGCGGGGAGATCCCCAAGCAGTACCAGAGCCTGCTGGGCCAGCCGATCCTGCGCCGCTCGGTGCTGGCCTATTTGCGCCATCCGGCGATTGCCGCGGTGCGCGTGGTGATCCAGCCGGATTACCGGGATCTCTACGAGGCCGCGGTGGGTGATCTCGGGCTGGCGGAACCGGTGGCGGGCGGGGAAACGCGCCAGCGCTCGGTGCTCAACGGCCTGGAGGCGCTGGCCGGAGACACGCCGCCGCCCGACCAGGTGCTGATCCACGACGGCGCACGGCCGCTGACGGATGCCGCCACCATCGCCCATGTGGCGGCGGCCCTGGACGAAGTGCCGGGCGCCATCGCCGCCATCCCGGTGGTGGATACCCTGAAGCGCCAGGATCCCGACGGCGATGCCCACGCCACGGTGGACCGGCGCGGCTTCTGGCGCGCGCAAACCCCCCAGGGCTTCCGCTTCGCCCCGATCCTGCAGGCGCATCGGGCAGCCGCCCATCTCGACCTCACCGACGATGCCGCGGTGGCGGAGCACGCCGGGCTGGCGGTGCGCCTGGTCGAAGCCAGCGAGGACAACATCAAGGTGACCCACGAGAGCGATCTTGCCCGTGCTGCCCGCATCCTCGGCGCCACCCCGGAAACGCGGGTCGGCAGCGGGTTCGACGTGCACCGCTTCGGCCCCGGCGCCGCCGTGCGGCTGTGCGGGCTCGACATTCCCCACAGCCACGGGCTGGAAGGGCATTCCGATGCCGATGTGGCGCTGCATGCGCTGACCGACGCGCTCTACGGCGCGCTGGCCGACGGCGACATCGGCAGCCATTTCCCGCCCAGCGAGGCCGCCTGGCGGGGGGCCGATTCCGCCATCTTCCTGAAGGACGCCGTGGACCGGGTGGCGGGCCGCGGCGGCCGCATCGTGCATGTGGACGTCACCGTGATCTGCCAGGAGCCCAAGGTGGGGCCGCACCGCGACGCCATGACCGGGCGGCTGGCCGAGCTGCTGGGCATCGCGCGCGACCGCATCGGGGTGAAGGCGACGACGACGGAGCGGCTCGGCTTCACCGGCCGCGGCGAAGGCATCGCGGCCATGGCCAGTGCCACCATCGAACTGCCGCGCACCTAGCTACCGCCCAAAGTGCGGTTCCAGCCCACTCCCCCGCCCG
>JAGQRL010000161.1 GCA_020425485.1 Rhodospirillaceae bacterium | reverse complement strand
GCGCCCGCGCCCGGCCGAGATGCGCCGTCACCGGGTCGCCGCCGCCGCGCAGGTAGCTGCCGAAATCGATCAGCGCGGCCGCCGGATCGTCCAGCGCCAGCCAGACCGAGCCGCGCAGCGCGTAGAGGTCCACCGCCGCGGCGTCGTGGGCCAGCGCATCGGTGAGGGCCTCGGCCGCCTCCTGCCAGCGTTCCAGGCGCACCAGCACGCGCCCGCGCACCGCTTGCAGCGGCGCCAGCTCCGGGTCCAGGGCGATGGCGGCGGCGAAATCCTCCGATGCCTGAAGCAGCCGGCCGGCACCCAGGGCGGCTTCGCCGCGGCTGGCATAGGCGACCGCCAAGGCGGGATCGAGGTCCACCGCCCGGTCGCAATCGGCCAGCGCATCGTCAAAGGCGCCGGTCATCACCCGCATCTGGCAGCGGCTTTGGTAGAGGGCGGCGAGCAGTTCCGGCGGGCCGGTGGTGCTTTCGATGGCGCGGGTGTAGGCAAGGATGGCCGCCGCCGGATCGACAGCACCCTCCTCCGTCCCCGCCGGCTCCGTGGCCGCGGCAAATGGCCCGCCGAGCGTTGCCAGGACCGCTGCCGCCACCGCCCATCGCATGGGCGAAACTATGCCGACTGCGGCCCCGATTGTCGATGCGGGCCGGGACTTGCCGGCCCGCCGGCAGGGCTCGACAGAGTCTTCTCGCCTTTGGCGGAAGCGGGTCCAGCCCTCACCCCCGCCCGGCCGCCCAAGCCATTGTAATCTATTGGGTGGCCGGGCGGGGGTGAGGGCCGGCGCCGTCTCTACTTAGAACGCCTCAGTGGAAATAGCTCTCGTCGCTGAGGTCGGGATAGAGGTGGGCGACCTGCTCGCCATAGCCGTTGAAGATCTGCGTCGGCACCTCGTCGTTGGTGCCGATCAGCCGCTCGGTGGCCTGGCTCCAGCGCGGATGCGGCACTTCAGGGTTCACATTGGCCCAGAAGCCGTATTCGTTGCCCGCCAGGTTCTCCCAGAAGCTCAGCGGCTGCTGGTCGGTGAAGGTGAACCGCACGATCGACTTGGCCGACTTGAAGCCGTACTTCCACGGCACCGCCAGCCGGAGCGGCGCGCCGTTCTGCCGCGGCACCGGCCGGCCGTAGAGTCCGGTGACCATGAAGGCGACCTCGTTGGTGGCCTCGGCGATGGTCAGCCCCTCGGTATAGGGCCAGGGGTACCAGAACTGCTCCTGGCCGGGCGCCACTTCGGCATCCTCGAAGGTCTGCATGCGCACGTAGCGGGCCGACGACAGGGGCCGCGCGTAGTCCACCAGGGCCGCCATGGGAAAGCCGCTCCACGGCACCGTCATCGCCCAGGCTTCCACGCAGCGGTGGCGGTACACGCGCTCCTCCAGCGGCATGGCGCGAATCAGCGTGTCGATGTCGACGGTGCGCTCCTCTTCCACCATGCCGTCGAAGGTCACCGTCCACGGCCGGGTGGGCAGCGCCTGGGCGGCCCGCCAGATCTGCTTGTGTGAGCCGAACTCATAGAAATTGTTGTAGGTGGTGGCCACTTCCTCGTCGGTCAGCGCCCGGCCGGCATCGGCGAAGCTGGGGTTGGCCGTGGCGGGATAGAGGTCCGCGGTGGGGTCGGCCGGCGCCTCCGTCTGCGCTTCCATGCGGCGCGGCAGCACCAGCGCGCCGGCGCCGATTACGGCCCCGCCGCCGGCGATCTGCATGAAGCGGCGGCGGTTCAAGTAGACGTGCTCGGGGGTGGCGGCGCTTTCCGGCAGCTCCCAATCCTTGCGACGCTTGATCCACATGGCCTTCCTCCGTTTCTGTTAGGACAGAAATGGCCAACCCGGAGGGTCGGGTAAACCAACATCTCTTGACAGTCGCGTGATCTGGCCGGTGACTCGCATATCCAGGTCATGCGCGAACGTGTCGCCGCGACAGGGACCTGTGCAGGCTTATTGGTTGTTTGGTAAGGAATGACTGGCACGTTGCCGGTTCGCGCCTCTGCGGATCGCCGCAGCGGCCACGGGGAGCGGACGATCCTTGACCATTTTTGGGCAAATTAAGCACGAGCGCGGCCGCGGTCAGTTGATGATGCGCTATGCCAGCCAGCTCGGCGAGATCGTCGAGCGCAATCGTGCGCAAATGGCCTTGATGGCCGCCAAGCAGGAGAGCGACCAGGCCGCCGACCTGGCGCGCAAGGCCCTGTTGCAGGCGCAGACGGCCGACCGGGCAAAGACCGAGTTCCTGGCCAATATGAGCCACGAGCTGCGCACGCCGCTGAACGCCATCATCGGCTTTTCCGACATCATCCGCTGCGGCCTGAACGACCCCAGCGACCGCAGCCGCTTCATTGAGTACGCCGAATACATCCACACCTCGGGCACCCACCTGCTGGGGCTGATCAACGACATCCTCGACCTGTCGAAGATCGATGCCGGCCGGCTGGTGCTTTACGAGCGCGAGGCGGTGCTGGGCGAGCTGGTGGATGCCTGCCTCATCATCTCCAAGGAACGGGCCGAAGAGCAGGGGCTGGTGGTGACCGCCGATCTGCCGCGCAACACCCGCCTGCTGGTGGATGAGCGCAAGGTCAAGCAGATCCTCATCAACGTCATTTCCAACGCCATCAAGTTCACCCCCAACGGCGGTGCGGTTACCATCGAGGGCCGGATCGCCGAAACGGGCGAGCTGGAATTGAAGGTGGTCGACAGCGGCATCGGCATCGCGCCGGAGCACCTGTCGAAAGTCATGATCCCGTTCTGGCAGGTGGAGGGCGAACAGGCCCGCCGCTTCCAGGGCACCGGGCTCGGCCTGCCTTTGACCAAGGCCCTGGTGGAGGCCCATGGCGGAACGCTGGATATTGCCAGCGAACTCGGCAAGGGGACCACCGTCACGATCGTCCTTCCCGCGCACCGTGTGGTGGCGACCGGGGACGAAGATCAAGACAGCGGATCGACGGTGGGTGCCGACGAACGCGCCAGCATGGACGTCTGAGCATGATCAGTTTTGAACAGTCGAACCCGCCCTCCAGCGGGGGCATAGGCGGCCACTTATCGAGCGAGGCCGACAGCGTCGTCGTCGGCCGCGTCGTCGCGGTGTCCGGTTCCCAGGTCGTCATTCTGCTGACCCCCGAGGCCGCGGTCGCCGCCGACGAGAATTCCGAAGTGCAGATCGGCAGCATGCTGCGCATGCGCACCCAGGTGTCCACCGTGTTCGGCCTGGTGAGCGGGCTTTCCATCCCGATCCCGGGCAACGACCCGTCGGTGGAGATGAAGATCGTGGAACTGGAGCTGGTGGGCGAAACCCCGCTGGGCCGGGACGCCACGCCGCGCTTCCGCCGCGGCGTTTCGGTGTTTCCGGCACTGGGCGCCAGCGTCGCCACGGCCACCCGCACCGATCTCACCAGCATCTACATGCGCGACGATCGCCAGTCGGTGCGCATCGGCTCCATCCACCAGGACCCCAGGCTGCCCGCCAACATTTTGACCGACGACCTGCTGGGCAAGCATTTCGCGGTGCTCGGCACCACCGGATCCGGTAAGTCGTGTGCGGTGGCGCTGATCTTGAACGCCATCCTCAACAACCACCCCAACGGCCACGTCATCCTGCTCGATCCGCACAGCGAATACGCCAGCGCCTTCCAGGGCCGGGCGGAGCTGTTGGACGCGTCGAACATGGACCTGCCGTACTGGCTGCTCAATTTCGAGGAGCTGGTGGGCATCCTGCAGTTCGGCGACATGCTGGAGCACGAGGCGGAGTCGGCGATCCTTTACGACATCGTGCTGGCCGCCAAGCGCTCCTATGCCGGCGATGCGCCGGGCACCGACTTCATCACCGTGGACACGCCCGTGCCCTACCGCCTGGGCGATGTGCACCGGCTGCTGGACGAAGCCATGGGGCGGCTCAACAAGCCCCAGGACTCCGCCCCCTATCTGCGCATCAAGGGGCGGCTGAACGCCCTGCAGAGCGACCGCCGCTATGCCTTCATGTTCCCCAGCGCGCTGTCGCTGCGCGACAACATGACGAGCATCCTGGCGCGCATGCTGCGCATCCCGGTGGGCGACAAGCCGGTGACCATCATCGACCTGTCGGGCCTGCCGTCGGAAACGCTGAACGTGCTGGTGTCGCTGCTGTCGCGCATGGCCTTCGACTTCGCCTTGTGGGCGGAGCGCTCGGTGCCGATCCTGCTGGTCTGCGAAGAAGCCCACCGCTACGCGCCGCTGGACACCAGCCGCGGCTTCGAGCCGACCAAGCGGGAGCTGTCGCGCATCGCCAAGGAAGGCCGCAAATACGGCGTGTCGCTGTGCGTCGTCTCCCAGCGCCCGTCGGAGTTGGCGGCCGGCATGCTCAGCCAGTGCAACACCATCTTCGCCATGCGCCTGTCCAACCAGCACGACCAGGACTTCGTGCGCAGCGCCATGCCGGAAAGCGGCCATGGCCTGCTGGAATTCCTGCCGTCGCTGGGCAATGCCCAGGCGGTGGTGGTGGGCGAGGGCGTGGCGGTGCCGATGCGCCTGGTGTTCGACCAGTTGCCCGACGACAGCCGGCCGTCGCGCGGTGGCGCCAGCTTCGCCCAGGCCTGGTCGGACGAGCAGCCGGACCGCGATTTCGTGGCCAACGTGGTCGACCGCTGGCGCCGCCAGATCCGCTGACGTCCGCCCGCCGGCCGCTTGGGCCGGTTCCGCCCCCGCCGAAGGCGAACAGACCTTGAGCAGCGATCCCCTGACACCGGACGCCTGGCACGTCGCGGTCACCGTGCCTGCGGCCGCGGCGTCCGCCATGGAAGCGGCCCTCGATCCTGACGGCATCGCCGTTTCGGTGCTGGAGCTGGAAGAGAACGGCCCCCACCGGGTGGAAGCCTGGTCGGACACCCCACCCGATGAAATTGCGCTGGCTGCCCGCGTGGCGGTGGCCGCTGCCGCTGCCGGCATCGCGCCGCCGCCGCTGCAGATCGAGCGGGTGGCCGGGCGCGACTGGGCGGAAGCCTCGCGCCGCGCCTTTCCCCCGGTGGTGCTGGGCCGCTTCGTCGTCCACGGCTCCCATGTGGCGCCGCCGCCAGGGCGCATCGCCTTGCAGATCGACGCCAACCTGGCCTTCGGCACCGGCGAGCACCCCACCACGGCGGGCTGCCTGGCCGCCCTGGAGGATCTGGCCAAGCGGCGCACCATCGCCAAGGCACTGGATATGGGCACCGGGACCGCCATCCTCGCCATGGCCATCGCCCGGCTGTGGCCGGCCGCCGCCTGCCTGGGCGTGGATATCGACGCCAAGTCGATGGCGGTGGCGGCCAGCAATCTGGTCGACAACCGGCTGGACCGGCGCATCCGCCTCGCCGCCGGGGACGGATTTGCCACCCCCGCGGTGCGGCAGGCGGCCCCGTTCGATCTGATCGTCGCCAACATTCTGGCCGGGCCGCTTTCCGCCATGGCGGTGGATCTGGCCGGCACCCTGGCGCCGGGGGGAGCGGTTATCCTGTCCGGCATCATGGCGCCCCAGCAGGCCCGCGTGCTGGCGGCCTACCGCCAGGCCGGCCTCCGCCTCGTACGCCGCCGCCTCATCGGCGTGTGGGCGACGCTGGAGCTGGCGGCCCGCCAACGCCGGGCAGGCTGACGCCGGCCGCCGTCATTCCGCACATCAACGAACTTATTGAAAATAAAAGATTCACGTCAGTCGGAGTCTGCCGTCATGCCGTCATGACGGCAGGCTTGGCACCACCTCAGGCGGCATCCTCCAGCCAGTCCATCAGCGCCTGCCAGTCGGATCTGGGCACGGCGGCCCGCCGCGTCGGCAGGTCGTAGAGGCCGAGCCCGGCCGCCGCCACCTCGGCATAGAGCGCGCTGTCGCGCATGCGGGTAACCACGCGCTGGCCGATGCCGGCGAGGAAGTGGTCCAGCCGGTCGGCCGCGCGGGAGCGCGCCCGCATGCGGTTGCCCACCACCGCCACGGCGGTGCGGTCCTTGCGGATGGGCTTGAGTTCTTCCAGCTTGTCGAGGAAGGCGCGGGTGGCGGTTTCGTCGAACACCGAGGGCAGCACCGGCAGCACCACCGCATCGGCCAGCCGCACCAGATCTTCCATCTGTGCCTTGCGCATCGCCGCCGGGCTGTCGATCACCAGGCAGTCGGTGGATTTGGGCGGCTTGCCGACGGTCTTCACCCAGTCGATGGCGCCGACCTTGGGGCGGTCCGCCGGGCGCCGTTCCACCCAGCCGAGCGCGCTGCGCTGGCGGTCGACATCGGCCAGCACGGTGGTGCAGCCGGCCTGGGCGTAGGCGGCCGCCAGGTTGGTGGCGATGCTGGTCTTGCCGCACCCGCCCTTGGTGTTGGCAACCAGGATGATCCGCATGGCCCTTCGCCCCCGTCGCGTGCCTGTTCTTGGCCGTTCTTTCCCGTTCGGCCAGCCACTGTAGAGCGTTTCGGGCTGTGGCGGCACCGGCCCTCTCCGCCGGCCCTCTCCGCCGGCTTTCTCCACGGCCTGTCCGGGCGGGGCGACCGTAGGGTCCGCGCTGCCTACCGGTCGGTGTGCCAGAAGGGAGAGGTTTCGGCGAACTGCTCCCAGCTCTTCACCAGGTCGCTGTCCACATCGACGGCACCGCGGCCGTGCCAGCCCAGTACCAGCCCGGCCGCCCGTGCGGTAGCCGGATCGGCGGCGGCCAGTTCGGCCAGCCGGGCCTGGGCCACCGCCACGTCGTTGAGGTGGCCGAGTGCGCTCTGCAGCGCCTCCATGGCCTTCAGGTAGCCCTTGGTGCGCTTGGCCGGATACAGCTCGGCGAAGAACTCGCTGAGGTAGCGCAGCCGCTTCATGCGGATGCGCACCTTGTGGCGGCCCGCCGGCGACAGCTTCCTGAAGCCCTTGCCGGCCTTCATGGCGCGGCGGTGGGCGGCATCCAGCAGGCGGTCGGCAAAGCCGACGATGCGGCCATCCAGCACCGCGCGCTGCTCGCCATCGGCTTCGCCGCGCCAGCCCTTCTGCTCGATCCAGTGCCACAGGTCGACCAGCAGGCCGGCGGCCCGGCCCGAGGCGATGGCGGCACGGGCGCGGTCCCCACCGGCGCTGCGGAAGCGGTCGACATGGCCGGAAAGCTGCGCCAGGTCGGCATCGTCGCCCAGCCCGGCGCGCACGGGGGCCAGCAGCTCCTCGTCGAACACGTCCCAGTCGCGGGCATCGCCCAGCTCGTCGGCCAGCCACTTGGACTCCTCGGCCAGCGTTTCGTAGCGTTCGGGCGCCAGCACGTCGCGGAACACCTGGACGGCGGAGCGCAGGCGGCGCAGGGCGACGCGCATCTGGTGCACGCCTTCGGGGTGGCGGCCATCGGCAGCGGCGGCCTGGTTGGCCACCCAGTGGCGCACGCAGTCCACGACGATGACGGAAAACGCCTCGTCGACGGTGGCCTTGGCGCGCACCGCCGTCTTTTCCGCCTTGCTCCAGCCCGGCGGCGCGTCGTCCGCCAGCGACCAGCCGCGCGCCGCCTTCGACAGGGTTTCCACCCGGAGCGGGGCCGCCGCCACCAGCGCCCGGGCGATGGTGAACAGGGCGGCCGGGTCGCCGCGCTTCAGCTCCAGCTCGATCTCGGAAATCGGCTGGCTGGTGCCGCCGGCTTCGATGGTGCCCTGGTCGAGGGCCGCTTCGATCACCGCCGCCCCGTCGCCGGTGGCCGGGTTGTCGGGGATTTCCAGCACCTTCACCCGGCGCAGCACGCGGGTGGTGAGGATCGGCACCAGCGCTGCCGCCTCCACGCCGGCCAGCCCGTCGCGCGCCGCGGGATCGGTGAAGGCGTCCAACTCGTAGGCGAAGCCGGCCACACCGGTTTCCCACTCGCCGCGGTGCACGGGATCGGCCGGATCGCCCGATTTCAGCGTCTGGATGCAGCGGCGGCCCACCCGGCGCAGGCGCAGCGTCGCCATGCGGCCCTTCAGCAGGCCGCCCGGCATGTCGTGGTAGGTGCTTTCCAGGCGCTGCCGGCGGCCGGCGGAGCGGGCATGGGCGGTCATCTCCGGGCTGTCCCACAAGGCGTCCAGCACCGCGGTGGCCCCGGCCAGGCTGATTTCGATCTCGCCCGGCGCTGCGGGCAGCCGCTGCCAGGCGATGGCGCCGCTGCGGGTGCGCGGGGGGCCGGGAGGGGAAGCCGATGGCGGATCGGACGGTGCTGTGGAGTTGGGCGTACAGGCGACACCAATGGCCGGAGTCGTCATGTCCAATGCGTAGCACCCCTCTCGCTCATAGCCCGGATCGGCCCCCACCATCCGGCACCGCACGTTTCTATGTCAATCATGTTACAAAGTCATCACACGCACAAATGGCAGAAGATCGTCAATCTCCGCATATCGGCAGGATTTGGCCAAAGAAACCGTCGGTCTACGGCTTCTCGAATACCATGACCTTCGACATAAAGGCCAGGTCGATGCCCCCCAGGCGCAGGCCGCAGCCGGCGAACAGGGCTTCCAGATCCTGCTGCGTGTAGTCGGTGTAGTAGGGTTCGTGGAACGCCTGGGGGAAGTACTCCAGCAGCCCGTCGAAGGCCGAGCGGTCGCCTTGCTGAAGACTGTCCATCAAGATCACCCGGCCGCCCGGCGCCAGCACCCGCGCCATTTCCCTGGCCACCGCTTCGCGCACCTCGCGCGGCAGCTCGTGGAACAGATAGATGGCGGTGATCACGTCCTGGCTGGCATCGGCCAGCGGCAGCGCTTCGGCCAGCCCCTGGACCAGCCGCGCCGGCCCGAATGGCCGCACGGTGCGGCGCGCCTGGCGCAGATAGGCGGCCGAAAGGTCCAGCCCCGTCACCTGCAGCCGCGGGAAGGCATCGAGCACGAAGGTGAGGAAGCGGCCGGTACCGGTGGCGATGTCGAGCAGGCGGGTGCGGCTCTGCCGCCGCGTGGCGAGGAAGTCCGCCAACGGCACCAGCACCTGGCGGCGCATGGCGTCGGCGGAGCCGCCGAACAGGATCTCCACCTGGTGGTCGTAGCGCTTCGCACTGTCGTCCGTCAGGTAGCCGCCGGACTGGTAGTGGAAATTGCGCAGATAGTAGGCGGGCAGGCCAGTCGCCCCATCGGGCACGTCGTCCGCCACCTCGGCTGCCCGGCGGCTGCGGCGCCGCGCGTTCACCCGCGGCAGGTCGCCGAAATAGTCGGCCGCCTCGCGCAACCGCACGAAAGGATCGGGTGCCACGTCGTGGGGCAGGGGGTAGATGCCATCGGCCACGTTGCGCAGGTCGCGGGCCATCAGGTTGGCCATCTCGCGCAGCATGGCGGCGCGGCCGGGCGACGGCCGGCTGATTTCCGGGCGCGGCATGGAGCGGCGCGACAGCCGGGCGGAAACGACGTACTGGCCGTAGTACCAGCCCACCCGGCCGGCCTGGCTGAGCACGTAGGCCGCAGTTTCGCCGATCGACACCATGGCTGCCCTCCCCCTGCCGGCCGTTCCCAGGTCGGCCTGAAGAGATATGGGTGCGGCCGCGCGAATGTCGCGTGCACCGGTGGGGTGACCGCGGCGGGCGGCGGGTGCTATTGAGCCCGCCTTGCCCGTGTTCGCCCGGCCATGGTCCGGCCATTGCCCGGCGGTGCCGCCGCCCCCAAGTTTGACGCCATGTCCGAGCCCCTATCGCCCAACCCCGCCGCCGCCGAAGCCGCCGCCCCGCCGTGGCGGCGCATGGCCTTCGAGGTCGGCCCGCTGGTGGTGTTCTTCGTCGCCAACCAGACGTCGGGCATCATGGTGGCGACGGCGCTGTTCATGGCGGCGGCGGTGATCGCCGTCGGCCTGTCCTGGCGGATGGAGCGGCGGGTGCCGCTGATGCCGCTGATTTCCGCCGCCTTCGTGGTGCTGTTCGGCGGCCTGACGCTGGCGCTGGACGACGACCTGTTCATCAAGATCAAGCCGACGGTGGTGAACCTGCTGTTCGCCGGCGCCATCCTGGTGGGCTTGGCGCTGCGCCAGGACATCCTGAAGATCGTCATCGGCGGGGTGATGCACCTGACCGACCGCGGCTGGCGCATCCTCTCCATCCGCTGGGCGGTGTTCTTCGTGTTCCTCGCCATCGTCAACGAGGTCGTCTGGCGCAACTTCTCCACGGAATTCTGGGCCGGCTTCAAGCTGTTCGGCATTTTCCCGATGACGCTGGCCTTCGGGCTGGCGCAGATCCCCCTGGCGCTGCGCTACGCGCCGCCGGAGGCGGCAGGCGAGGCCGACGCAGGTGAGCCAGAACCGGGCGGCGACCCCGAGTCCCGGCCTTGACGCTTGGCTTGTCGGCCCCACTCGGCTAATCCGTGGCGCCAAGCGAAATTGGACCACCTTTGGAAGACGCGGAGGATTCGATGGCCGTTCTGGTGATTGCGGAGCACGACAACGCGGCATTGCGGCCGGGGACCCTGAACACTCTGGCGGCGGCCCAGGTGCTGGGCGGGCCGATCGACGTGCTGGTGGCGGGCAGCGGCTGCCAGGCGGCGGCCTCCGCGGCGGCGGCGATCCCCGGCGTGGACCGGGTGCGGCTGGCCGACGATGCCGCCTATGAACACCAGGTGGCCGAAGATCTGGCGCCGCTGGTGGCCGATCTCGCCAAGGACTACGGCCACGTGCTGGCCCCCGCGTCGACCTTCGGCAAGAACCTGCTGCCGCGCGTGTCCGCCCTGATGGACCTGCAGATGATCTCCGAGATCTCCGGCATCGAGGCGCCCGATACGTTCACCCGGCCGATCTATGCCGGCAACGCCATTGCCACGGTGCAGTCCAGCGAGCCGATCAAGCTGCTGACCATCCGCTCGACCGCTTTCGATGCGGTGGCGACCGAGGGTGGCTCCGCCGCGGTGGAACCGGTGCCGGCGGCCGCCCCCGCGGGCCTCAGCCGCTTTGCCGGCCAGGACCTCACCAAGTCCGACCGGCCGGAACTGACCACCGCCGACGTGGTGGTGTCCGGCGGCCGCGGCCTGGCCTCCCAGGAAAACTTCGCCATGATCGAGCGCCTGGCGGAAAAGCTGGGGGCGGCGGTCGGCGCCTCGCGCGCCGCGGTGGATGCCGGCTACGCCCCCAACGACTACCAGGTGGGCCAGACCGGCAAGGTGGTGGCGCCCAACCTCTATGTCGCCATCGGCATTTCCGGCGCCATCCAGCACCTCGCCG
>JAGQRL010000009.1:22029-22316 GCA_020425485.1 Rhodospirillaceae bacterium | reverse complement strand
TGGAGAGGCTGCCGCCTTCCTCGATGTTGCGGGCAGCACCGAAGAAGCGCTTGGGCCGCTGCAGGGCGTTGGCGTCCACGCCGCCGGTCAGCACCTTGCCGGACGATGGCACCACGGTGTTGTAGGCGCGCGCCAGGCGGGTGATGGAGTCCAGCAGGATCACCACGTCCTTCTTGTGCTCCACCAGGCGCTTGGCCTTTTCGATCACCATCTCGGCGACCTGCACGTGGCGCTGCGCCGGCTCGTCGAAGGTGGACGAGATCACCTCGCCCTTCACCGAGCGCTGC
>JAGQRL010000009.1:19710-21999 GCA_020425485.1 Rhodospirillaceae bacterium | reverse complement strand
CGTCGATCAGCAGCACGATGAGGAAGGCTTCGGGGTGGTTGGAGGCGATGGAGTGGGCGATGTTCTGCAACATCACCGTCTTGCCGGTGCGCGGCGGTGCGACGATCAGCGCGCGCTGGCCCTTGCCGAGCGGGGCGACCAGATCGATGACCCGGGGCAGCGGGTTCTTCTTCACCACGTCTTCTTCGACTTCCATCTGCAGCTGCTCATCGGGGTAGAGCGGCGTCAGGTTGTCGAAGTTGATGCGGTGGCGCAGGTTTTCCGGCGCGTCGTGGTTGATGGTGTTGACCTTGGTCAGCGCGAAATAGCGCTCGCCATCCTTGGGTGCGCGGATCTGGCCTTCCACCGTGTCGCCGGTGCGCATGCCGAAGCGGCGCACCTGGTTGGGCGAAACATAGATGTCGTCCGGCCCCGGCAGGTAGTTGGATTCCGGTGAGCGCAGGAAGCCGAACCCATCGGGCAGCACTTCCAGCACGCCGGATCCGAAAATCGCGATATCGTTGTCGGCGAGATTCTTCAGGATGGCAAACAGCATGTCTTGCTTGCGCAAGGTGCTGGCATTTTCTACTTCCAGGTCTTCGGCATAGGCCAGAAGCTCTGCGGGGGTTTTAACTTTCAAATCTTGAAGATGCATTGGGTTGTCCTGGGGACGATCGTCGGCCAGCGGCCGTGGCGCAGGGCCAATAGTCGGGATAAGGGGGGTGCCGGGGTAGGGAGCGTGCGTGACCGCCTGGCGGTCATGCGTCAGCCCAGAAAGTGGTCGGCAGTCCTCCACGGATAAGGCACGACGCCGGGAAAAGTCAACCGACGTTATGGTGCTGCCACCAGATTACCATGGTTGGGCGCAGGTCCCCGTGGGGCGTTCCACACGGGTTAGATCTCAAAACGGTTTCAGAACTACCATGAAGACGATGACGATCATCAGCACCGTCGGCCCTTCATTGGCAATGCGGTAGAATCGTTCGGGCCGGGTGTTGCGGTCTTCAGCAAAGGCGCGGCGCCAGCGGGCGAACATCCCGTGCAGCCCGCTCAGCAGTACCACCGCCAGCAGTTTCACGTGCAACCACCCGTCGTGCAGCCAGTCCGGCTGGGCGACCAGCATCAGAATTCCGAACAGCCACGTGGCGATCATCGCCGGGTTGACGATGATGCGCAGCAGCTTGGCTTCCATCACCTTGAAGGTTTCCGACTGGGCGGATCCCACCGGCGCCGAGCAGTGGTAGACGAACAGCCGCGGCAGGTAGAACAGCCCGGCCATCCAGGCAATCACGGAAATCACGTGCAGCGCCTTCAAGGTCAGGTAGTGCTCGTTGAGGAAGTCCATGGCGTGTCCTCGCTAGCCGGGGCGTCGCGGCGGCTGTCTGCTTAGCGCAGGCGGCCCGGCTTGACGAGGCCCGGGCGGCACTATCGGCTGCGGCCGACTGCGCGCACCCTGGCCACCAGGGCTTCCACATGGGCGATCGGCGTTTCCGGCACGATGCCGTGGCCCAGGTTGAACACGAAGGGCCGCCCGGCAAAGGCGCCGAGGATCTGGTCCACCTCCGCCGCCAGGGCATCGCCGCCAGCCACCACGGCCATGGGATCGAGGTTGCCCTGAACCGCCGTGGCGGCCGGGATCGCCACCCGCGCCCATTCCAGCGGCACGCTGGTGTCGAGGCCCACGGCATCCACCCCGGTTACCGCCACATAGTCGGGGATCAGGGCACCGCCGCCGCGCGGAAAGCCGATCACCGGAACATCGCTGCCGCAGCGCTTCCGCAGCCCGGCAACGATCGCCCGCGTCGGCTCGATCACCCAGCGGCGGAAGGCCGACGGCGCCAGCACGCCGGCCCAGCTATCGAAGAGCTGCACCGCCGCGGCCCCCGCTTCCACCTGGCGCCCAAGGTGTTCCACCGTGACCGCCACCAGGCCGTCGATCAGCGCAGTAAACCCGTTGGGATCGGCAAAAGCGGCCTTGCGTACGGCCGCGAAATCCCGGCTGCCGCCGCCTTCCACCATGTAGCAGGCCACCGTCCACGGCGCCCCGGCAAAGCCGATCAGCGGCACGTCTTCCAACAGCGACAGCCGGACCAGGGCCGCCGCTTCGTAGACGGCCGACAAGCGCTCCGCCACCTCCTTGGGGTCCATCTTCGGCAGCTTGGCAAACCCGTCCAAGGGATCCAGCCGCGGGCCTTCGCCGGCGACGAAGCGAACCCCGCGGTCGAGCGCCCAGGGGATCGTCAGGATGTCGGAAAACAGGATCGCCGCGTCGAAGCCGAAACGGCGGATCGGCTGCACCGTCACCTCCGC
>JAGQRL010000009.1:0-19657 GCA_020425485.1 Rhodospirillaceae bacterium | reverse complement strand
ACCTCGCGGTATTCCGGCAGGTAGCGCCCGGCCTGGCGCATCAGCCAGAGGGGCGGAGGGCTGACCGGTTCTCCCTGCAGGGCTGCCAGCAGGCGGCTTGGCCGGGACTTGGTCGAAGGCAACGGATCGGCCACGGGGTTCCCAATCAAACAAACTATCTAGAAGAAAGGTGGTGGTAGTGAAGGATGGGCAGGAATAACGGGGATACAAGCTATTCACCGCCAACCCCCATATGTCCCACATAGGGTGTCTTACCTGTCCTGGAAACCTGTGGACAAGTGGGCTAACGCCAACGGCACAAAGGCTTACAGCACATCCCAGCGGGCAAGAATGGTGGAATAACCGCGCCACCAAGTGTTGATTTCCCCGGAGTGAACAGCGTTTGAACCGAACCGTCCACATGGGTAAAAGGACGGGGCGATTCGGCGTCGAGCGCGCATGATCGTGCCGGCGGTATCGTTTGCCACCGGTGTTGCACGGCTGATCGTTCACTTATCCACGGATTCACCCACCGACATGGCCGACACGAAGCGCTTCCACATGCACCTTGTGTCCGATGCCACAGGGGAAACCATCCAGTCCGTGGTGCGGGCCTGCATCGCCCAGTTCGAGCAGGTGAAGGCCGAAGAGCACTTCTGGAACATGGTGCGCACCGACCGCCAGCTCGACTGGGTGCTGGACGGCATCCGCCAGGATCCGGGCGTGGTGGTGTTCACCTTGGTGGACGAGCATCTGCGCCGCCGCCTCACCGATTTCTGCCGCGAGGTGGGGGTGCCCTGCATCTCCGTGCTCGATCCGGTGATCGCCACGCTGGGCAATTATCTGGGCCTGCGCAGCCAAAGCCGGCCGGGCCGCCAGTACACGCTGGATGCCGCCTATTTCAGCCGCATGGAGGCGGTGGACTTCACGCTGACCCATGACGACGGCCAGTCGACCTGGGACCTCCACCTGGCCGATGTGGTGATCGTCGGCGTGTCGCGCACGTCGAAGACACCGACCTGCCTCTACCTGGCCAATCGCGGCTACAGCGCTGCGAACATTCCCTACGTGCCCAACTGCCCGCTGCCGCCGGAAGTGATGAAGCTGACGCGGCCGCTGATCGTCGGCGTCACCAAGGACCCCGACCAGCTCGTGCAGGTGCGGCGCAACCGCATGCGCATGCTCAACCAGTCCGTCGGCACCGACTATGTGAACCCCGAAGCGGTGCGGGCCGAGGTGCTGGAAGCCCGCCGTTTCTACAACGCCCGCGGCTGGCCGGTGATCGATGTCAGCCGCCGCGCCATCGAAGAAACCGCGGCGGAGATCCTGGGCCTGCTCGCCCAGCGCCGGCGGGCAAGGAACATCACATGATCCCAATGGTCTTGGCGTCCGCCAGTGCGGTGCGGGCGCGCCTGCTGGAAAGCGCCGGTGTCACCGTCACCGTCGATCCCGCCGGCATTGGCGAGGAGGACGTGAAGGCCTCGCTGAAGGCCGACGGCGCCTCCGCCAGCCTGATCGCCGATGCGCTGGCCGACCTGAAGGCCCGCCAGGTGTCCATGCGCCACCCCGGTGCCCTGGTGATCGGCGCCGACCAGGTGCTGGAATGCGACGGCCGCCTGTTCGACAAGCCGGTGGACCTGACCGGGGCGGCGGAAACCCTGCGCGCCCTGCAGGGGCGGTCCCACAAGCTGATCAGTGCCGTGGTGGTGTCGCGCGATCGCAACCGCATCTGGCAGCACACCGGCGAGGTGCGGCTGACCATGCGCGAACTGGACGACGAGGCGATCGACCGCTACCTCGCCCGCGCGGGCAACGAGGTGTGCCGCTCGGTCGGGGCCTACCAGCTCGAAGGGCTGGGGGTGAACCTGTTCCGCCGCGTCGATGGCGACTTCTTCACCGTTCTCGGCCTGCCGCTGCTGCCGCTTCTGGACTTTCTCAGGGTCCAGGGCGCGCTCGACATATGAGCGAAGCCGCCGGGCGGGCGGATACCGCACTGGCCGGGGTGATGGGCTGGCCCATCGCCCATTCCCGCTCGCCCAGGCTGCATGGCCACTGGCTGAAGCGCTACGGCATCGACGGCGCCTATGTGCGCCTGGCGGTGACGGCCGACCGCCTGCCCGCTGCATTGGCCGGGCTGCGGGCGCTGGGCTTCCGCGGCTGCAACGTCACCGTGCCCCACAAGGAAGCGGTGCTGGCCGGGCTCGACCGGCTGGACGACACGGCACGGCGCATCGGTGCCGTCAACATGATCGTGGTGGCGGATGACGGGCGCCTGGAAGGCACCAACACCGATGCCTACGGTTTTGTGGAAAACCTGCGCGCCGGCACCGACCGCTGGGTGGCGGATCGGCCGGCCGTGCTGCTGGGGGCGGGCGGGGCGGCCCGTGCCATCGCCGTGGCGCTGCTGGACGCCGGCTGCCCCGAGGTGCGCCTGGCCAACCGCACCCGCGCCCGCGCCGAAGCACTGGCCCAGGCCCTGGGCGCCGGTGTGGTGACCATCGATTGGGCGGATCGGGCGGCGGCGTCTGCCGATGCCGGCCTGCTGGTCAACTCCACCAGCCTCGGCATGACCGGCCAGCCGCCCCTGGAGATGGACCTCTCGCACCTGCCGGCGGACGCCGTGGTGTCGGACATCGTCTATGCCCCGCTGCAAACCGAGCTGCTGATCGCCGCCGCCGCCCGCGGGCTGGCCACGATGGACGGCATCGGCATGCTGCTGCACCAGGCCCGGCCGGCCTTCCGCACCTGGTTCGGGGTCGACCCGGTGGTCGATGCCGAGCTGCGCGCGGCGGTGCTGGCGGGCTAGCTCTCCCATGAAGATCGTCGGCCTCACCGGCTCCATCGCCATGGGCAAATCCACCGCCGCCGCCATGCTGCGCCGGCTGGGCGTGCCGGTGCACGATGCCGATGCCACGGTGCACCGGCTGATGGGGCCGGGCGGTGCCGCCCTGCCGGCGATTGCCGAAGCCTTTCCCGGCGCCGTCGTCGGCGGGCGGGTGGACCGCACGGTGCTGGGCGCTCAGGTGTTCGGCGATGCGGCGGCCCTGGCCCGGCTGGAAGCCATCCTGCATCCGCTGGTGCACGGCGAAACCCATACCTGGCTGCGCCGCCAGGCCCTGGCCGGCCGGCCGCTGGTGGTGCTGGACATCCCGCTGCTGTTTGAAGCCGGGCGCGACCGGGTGTGCGATGCCGTGCTGGTGGTGTCCGCCCCCGCACGGGTGCAGCGCCAGCGCATGCTGGCCCGCCCCGGCATGACCGAAGACCGGCTGGACGCTGTGCTGTCGCGCCAGCTTGGCGACGGGGAAAAGCGCCGGCGGGCCGATTTCGTCATCCCCACCGGGCTGGGCAAGGGGGTGACCTTCCGCGCCATCCAGCGCATCCTGGAAGCGCTGGAGGAGTGGCCGGCGCGCCACTGGCCGCCGCCCAGGCCCTGAACCGGGAGGCCCTATGCGAGAAATCGCGCTGGATACCGAAACCACCGGGCTGGACCCCGAACACGGCCACCGCATCGTCGAGATCGGCTGCGTGGAGTTGGTCAACCACGTGCCGACGGGCCGCGTCTTCCACCAGTATCTCAACCCCGAACGCGACATGCCGGAAGAAGCCGCCGCGGTGCACGGGCTGACGGCGGAGCGCCTGGCCGGCGAGCCGCGCTTCGTCGAGGTGGTGGAGGCGTTCCTGGACTTCGTGGCCGAGGCGCCGCTGGTGATCCACAACGCCGCCTTCGATATGCGCTTCCTCAACGCCGAGCTGCGCCGCGTCGGCCGGCCGCCGATCGCCGGCGACCGCGCGGTGGACACGCTGGCCATCGCCCGGCGCAAGTTCCCCGGTGCCGGCGCCAGCCTGGATGCGCTGTGCCGCCGCTACGGCGTGGACACCAGCGAGCGCACGCTGCACGGCGCCCTGCTGGACGCCCAGTTGCTGGCCGAGGTGTATCTGGAGCTGCTGGGCGGCCGCCAGCCCGACCTGGCGCTGGCCGGCGAGGATGCCTCAGGCGACACCACGGCGGCCACCGTGCGCCGCACCGCGCGGCCGCCGCGGCCCCATGCCGCTTCGCCGGAGGAACTGGCCGCCCACGCAGCCTTCCTCGCCAAGCTCACCGACCCGTTGTGGGAAACCCTCGACGCGGCCGACTGAGCTGGGCTGGCGCAGACTCCGCTGAAAGCGAAAAAACTACCGCGGCGGAAGCTGGATGCGGATCACGTCCGGCTTGTCCGGCGGCTTGATCGCCGTGATGTCGGCACTGTCATCCAGCAGCATCTGGAACTTGCCGAAGCCCGCTTCGCGGAAGCCGAGATAGCCGCCGATCTCCCGCACATTGGGTTTCCGCCGCTCCAGGATCTGGTTGTAGAGGTTGTTGGGCGTGTCCAGCCCGTTGATGCCGCCATCGAGGATGCGGCTGTAGATGAAGGCCAGTGAGGCGTGGCTGGCGCAGTTGTGGCCGACGATGTTGAAGGTGTCCGGGTTGGCCTTCATGCGCAGCCAGGTCATCCCGAAATCCATCGCCTCCTTCATGCTCACCTCCACCAGCAGGGCAGTGGACTGCTGACCCTGGGCCTTGGCTTCGTTCAGGTCCACGTAGTGGCGGCGGTGCTTCAGGAACAGCGGATAGTCGAAGACGATGCCGGACATGCCCATGCCGCTGGAACCGCTGCCGGAGATGGAGAGTTCCGAGTTGCCGAAATAGCCGACGGGCGCGCCGTTGGCGAAGATGCAGTCCACATGGGTCTGGAAGGCCCAGGGCTGATGGTCGGGGCCGCGCTTGCCGCGCACCACCAGGCCCACCTCGCTCTTGTTGAAATCGACGATCTGCAAAGCCATCGCTGCCCCCACCCCGGTCCACGGTTAATTTCCCCTGTCGGATTGAGACCCTGGCAATCGGGCCAAAGCGGGGCGCTGCGGCGGCCGGCGCCGGCGGTCCGCAGGGGGCGTCGCGGGGCTTGTCAATGTTCGTGATATGTTCCATTCTCCGGCCATCACTGTCTGGTCCGGAACCACCGACGCCATGGCGAGGCTCGATGCCAAGGCGGCCCGCAGCGGCCGCGGCGCCCGATCGAACCCCACCGGCCGGTTCGAGCAGGAGCGGCGCGACCACCCGGCCGAACACCAGGAGTGGCCGGACCCCGACCCGCCACAGCACCTCCGCACCACGCTGACGGCGGACACCACGCGCGACATCATCGCCCGCAACGACAGCCCGGACGTGCCGTTCGACCGCTCCATCAACCCCTATCGGGGCTGCGAGCACGGCTGCGTGTACTGCTTCGCGCGGCCCAGCCACGCTTTTCTCGGCCTCTCGCCGGGGCTCGATTTCGAGTCGCGGCTGATCTTCAAGCCCAAGGCCGCGTCCCTGCTGGAAACCGCCCTGCGCCGGCCCGGCTACCGGCCGTCGACCTTGGCGCTCGGCTCCAACACCGATCCCTACCAGCCGGTGGAGCGCACGCTGAAGCTCACCCGCGCGGTGATCGAGGTGCTGTGCCGCTTCCGCCACCCGTTCTCCATCGTCACCAAGTCCGACCTGGTGCTGCGCGACCTCGACCTTATCGGCCCGGCGGCGGCGGCCGGGTTCGCCAGCGTCTCGCTATCGGTGACGACGCTGGACCGCAAGCTCGCCCGTGCCCTGGAACCCCGTGCTTCGACACCGGACAAGCGGCTGGCGGCGATCCGCCAGTTGAGCGCCGCGGGAGTGCCGGTGGCCATCCTCGCCTCGCCGATGATCCCCGGCCTCACCGACCACGAGCTGGAAGCCATCCTGGAAGCCGGGCGGGATGCCGGGGCGGCCACCGCCAACACCATCCTGGTGCGGCTGCCGGGGGAGATCGCCGGGCTGTTTGAGGAATGGCTGCGCGCCCATGTGCCGGACCGGGCGGACCGGGTGCTGTCGCTCATCCGCCAGTGTCGCGACGGGGCCTTGAACCACGCCAAGTTCGGCCAGCGCATGCGCGGCAGCGGGGCGTATGCCGAGCTGCTCACCCGGCGCTACCGCACCGCCTGCGCCCGCCTGGGGCTGAACGACCGGCAGTGGAGCCTGCGCGACGACCTGTTCGCCGTGCCGCTGGCCACCGCCGACCAGCCGTCATTGTTCTAGGGTGTGGGCTCAATTGCCCCATGAGCCATGGCGGCCCGTGGGGCAATTGAACCGACACCCTATCCCGCGGCGTGGGCGGCGTCGACCATGGCGCGGCTGAGGTGCAGCACTCGCCGGGTCTCGTCCCATTCCACCAGGCCCAAAGCCTCGTCCCAGCCGGCCCAGCGCACCGCCGCGGCATCGTCCAGCGCGGCGGCCTCGCCCGCCCGCCACGCCGCCAGCACCTCCACCAGCGTGTAGTGGTATTCCACCCGGCCCGCGCCATCGCGGTGGATGCTGTCCACCACGGTGACCACGCCGCGCGGCGCCACGGTGAGCCCGGTTTCCTCGTAAACCTCGCGCACCGCCGTTTCGAACACCGTCTCGCCCAGGTCCTGGCCGCCGCCGGGCAGGGTCCATTGGCCCTGGTTGGGCGGCTGGGCGCGCTGGATCAGCAGCACCTCGGTGGTGCCGCGCACCACGATGACGCCGACGCCAACCCACGGCCGATCGGGATAGGTGCGGCTCATCCTCTATCTCCCAGAGCCGGCGGCTGGCCGCCGGCCGGAACCGATGGTGCGGCTGCGGCGTTGGATCACCAGATGGCTCGAATAGCAGATCTGTGCGTGTCCGGGTCAAGAACCGCCAACGACCCAACTGAGGAAACTCAAGCGGTTGGCGCTCTTTCGCCGCTCAAAGTCCATCACAGGTGTGCGACATCGTGATGAACCCGGATTAAGTGTATTGCAACCGGGCCCAACCTGCCCCATGTGTCGGCTAAGAGCTGGGCGGCTTTGGCGCATTCACAATTAAGGTTTCGCCCGGCGTTTGCCTCCTCCCCTCCTCGGCGTCGGGCGGGGCCGGCCCCGGATGGTGGAAACACTGTCCGGGACCGGTGGCAACCTTCCCGGGGGCGAAATTAAGAGGACGGCAGAGCGTCGACGGCCCCCGCCGTCCACCACTCCAGATCTCCCAGATCGACGAAATCGGCTCCGGCAGCAAAGGCGGCCTTCACCGCATCGCCATCGGCAAGCCCGGTGGCCACGCAGGGCACGGCCATCACCTCCGCCCACCAGGCCACCAGCTCCAACGTGTCGTCGAGCGCCCCCGGCACGCCCAGCACCACCGCATCGGCACCATCCTCGGCCGCCAGCATGGCGGCGTGGCGGCTGAGCCCGGCGGCCCCCAGCACCATGGCGTCGCGGCCGAGATGGCGGCGCACCGCGGGCACGGGGGAGCGTTCGGCTGCCGCCGGGACATCGATGCACAGACCGTCAGCACCGGTGGCGGCGATCAGGCCGGCCAGGCGATCGGGCTGGGCCCCGGCCAGCACCAGGGCGCAGCCGGGGTCCTGCACGACAGGGGCGAGGGTTTCCACCAGGTTGCGGCGCTCGCCTTCCGGCGTGTCCGCCAGGTCCAGCGCCACGCAGGCGAGGTCCACCTGGCCGAGCAGGCGCAACAGATCAGCCCGGCGCGCGGCCAGGGCCGGTCCGGGACCTCTGAGGGAAAGATAGAACCGCCACGCCATCGCCGTGGCGCCCGGACAGCCGGCGGGTTGCCCCGCCGGCCCCTGGCGGAAGGCCCCTACTGGACCTTGCCGAGGAAGATGTCGATCAGCCCGCCGAGCAGCGCCATGGCATCGTCATACGGCCGCTGGAAGGAGTTGCGGCCGATGATCAGGCCGTTGCCGCCGCCGTCGCGGATCGCGCGGGCGTCGTCCAGCACCGCATCGGCGCCCTTGGCGGCACCGCCGGAGAAGATGACGATGCGGCGGCCGCCGAGGGCCGAGCGCATGATCTCCTTCACCCGGGCAGCCTGGGTGGAGATGTCGATGTTGCCGGCCTCGAACGCCTTCTTGCCTTCCGGCTGCTCGATGTGGTCGGACGGCAGCTTCACCTTGATGATGTGCGCGCCGCAGGTGGCCGCGATGTAGGCGGCATAGCCGTCGATATCCACCGCCGTCTCGCCCGCCTTCGACAGGTTGCCGCCGCGCGGATACGACCAGATCACCGTGGGCAGGCCGACCGCCTTGGCCTCGCGGCACATCTCGGCGATCTCTTCGTACATGGCGAACTGCTGGTCGGAGCTCGGATAGATGGTGAAACCGATGGCCGAGCAGCCCAGACGCACAGCGTCGCCCACGGTGGCGAACACCGCCTGGTCCGGCGCTTCGTTGTTGCGGTAGACGCTGGTGGAGTGGTTGACCTTCAAGATCAGCGGGATCTCGCCGGGGAAGGCATCGGCACTGCATTCCAGCGCGCCCAGCGGGGCGGCATAGGCGTTCAGCCCGGCATCGATGGCGAGCTGGTGGTGGTACAGCGGATCGTAGCCGGCCGGGTTGACCGAGAAGCTGCGCGCCGGGCTGTGTTCCAGCCCCTGGTCCACGGGCAGGATGATCATCTTGCCGGTGCCGGCCAGCCTGCCGGTCATCAGCATCCGGGCAAGATTGGCCTTGGTGCCGGGGTTGTCACTGCCGTAGTTGGCCAGGATTCCCTTGACGGTGTCCGTCAACCTCATGGTCGGTCTCCCTCTGAGAAATCGGCGTGTCCGGGGGGTGCCGGACGCCTTGCGCGCATGCCACCTGGAATAGAGCAGCCCCGGCCGGATTGCAACGCGGAGCCGCCCAGCCAGGCGGCCACCGCGTCCACCGGCCGGCGCCGCGGATCGAGTTTCAGACACGGCCCCAGCGCCCGATAGAGCGTGGCACCGTGGGCGCGGGCGAGCCCGCGAAGGGCGGCGATCTCGGGGCCGGTGTAGAGCACGGCCGGCAAGCCGGTGCGCAACGCGGCCATCACCAGGCCCGGCACCGCACCGGCATCGTACACCGGTTCGATTTCCGCCCCCGGTACCGCCTCGGCGGCGCGCCGGCACACCGCGCGCCACCACCCGGGACCGGCCGCCGGGCCGGCCATCGGGATCAGCCGGACCGTTCGGCCGGCGCTGCGGGCGGCTTTCGCCGCCGCGCAGGCACCTTCCAGTCCGTCCACCGCCACCGCCCCATCAAGCCGGTCGCCGGCGGGGCGCGGGGCGGCGGGCCCGGTCACGGGTGCCGCCCCGCGTCAGCGGGTCAGGCCGGTCAGCCGGCCGCCGCCATGGCGAGTGCGGTGTCCGCCATGCGGCAGGAGAAGCCCCACTCGTTGTCGTACCAGGTCATCACGCGCACGAAGGTGCCGTCGATCACCTTGCTTTCGTTGATGGCGAAGGTCGACGAGTTGCTGACGTGGTTGAAGTCGCCGGACACCAGCGGCTCGTCGTACCAGCCCAGAATGCCGGTCAGCCCCGGGGTGGCAGCCGCAGCCTTGATGGCCGCACTGATCTCTTCCACCGAGGTGGCCTTCTTCGCCACGAACTTCAGGTCGACCAGCGAGACGTTGGGGGTCGGCACGCGCAGCGCCACACCGTCCAGCTTGCCCTTCAGTTCCGGCAGCACCAGGCCGACGGCGCGCGCCGCACCGGTGGAGGTGGGGATGATGTTCATCGCGGCGGCACGGGCCCGGTGCAGGTCCTTGTGCATGGTGTCCACGATCCGCTGGTCGCCGGTGTAGCTGTGGATCGTCGTCATGAAGCCGTGCTCGATGCCGATGGCGTTGTTCAGCACGAAGGCCACGGGCGCCAGGCAGTTGGTGGTGCACGACGCGTTGGAGACGATCTTGTGCTCGGCGGTCAGCTTGTCGGAATTCACGCCGTAGACCACGGTGATGTCCTCACCCGTGGCGGGGGCGGAGATCAGCACCTTCTTGGCACCTGCGGTCAGGTGCTTGCCGGCGTCGTCGCGCTTGGTGAAGATGCCGGAGCATTCCATCGCGATGTCCACGCCCATCTCGCCCCAGGGGAGCTGGGCCGGATCGCGCTGCTGCAGCACCTTGACGGTCTTGCCGTTGATGATCAGGGCATCGTCGGTCTTGTCCACCGTGCCGCCCCAGCGGCCGTGCACGCTGTCGTACTTGAACAGGTGGGCGTTGGTCTTCAAGTCGGCCAGATCGTTGATGGCGACGAGTTCCACATCGTCACCGGCACGCTCGAAGATCGCGCGGGCGACCAGCCGGCCGATGCGACCAAAACCGTTGATGGCGACTTTGATTGCCATGGTGTTCCTCCGTTGGCGGGATTATCTGCGGGGCGGTTCGCACGGCAGGCCGCGGCGGCGACCAGCCCGATACGCGTCAAGCTACCAGACTGTAGAACAGGCTGGCCATGCGCACACCGGTATAAAAGGATTGGTGTACGATTGGTACATGATTGCGCGCAGTCGGTGCATTCTGCCTGCCATACGCGGCGCCATCCGAGCACGTGAGCCGCATCCGTCGTCGAGGGACGATCCATGAGCCAATCCACCGAAACCGCCACGCCGGCCGGCGAACACGGCTGGCTGGAGCACTTTCCCATCAGTTTCTTCGCGGTGGTGATGGGGTTGTCGGGTCTGGCGCTGGCCACCATGCGCCTGGAGCACTGCGTGGAGGCGACGGACCTGACCGCGGGCCGGGTGCTGACCCTGCTGGCCGCCGGCGCCTTCGTGCTGATCGCGCTGGTCTACGCCACCAAGCTGGCGCGCCACGCCCACCAGGTGCACTGGGAATGGAACCACCCGGTGCGCATCTCCTTCTTCCCGGCCATTTCCATCGGTTTGGTGCTGGTGGGCACCGCCCTGGCGCGCTTCCAGCCCGATGTCGCCATCGTCGTGTGGGGCATCGGCGTGGCCCTGCACCTGCTGGCGACGCTGACCGTGGTGGCCGCCTGGATCGGCCACCGGCCGTTCCAGCACCTGCACCTCAACCCGGCCTGGTTCATCCCGGCGGTGGGCAACGTGCTGGTGCCCATCGGCGGCATGCATTTCGGGCTGGTGGAGCTGTCGTGGTTCTTCTTCTCCGTCGGCATCCTGTTCTGGCTGATCTTGCTGACGCTGGTGTTCAACCGCCTGGTGTTCCACGATCCGCTGCCCGAACGCCTGCTGCCGACCCTGGTGATCCTGATTGCCCCGCCGGCGGTGGGCTTCGTGTCCTGGGCGGCGCTGACGGGCGGGCTCGATGCCTTCGGGCGCATCCTCTTCTATGCCGCGGTGATCTTCGCCCTGGTGGTGGCCACCCAGTTGCGCCGGTTGTCGCGGCTGCCCTTCACCATGTCGTGGTGGGCCTATTCCTTCCCGGTGGCGGCCTTCACCGTCGCCAGCTTCCGCTATGCCGAGCTGACCGGTGTCGATACCTTCTGCTGGGTGGGGTTCGCCGCCTATGGCGTGCTGGCGGCGGTGATCGGCCTGCTGACGGTGCAGACCATCGCCCGGCGCCACGAAATCTGCCAGCCGGAGTAGCCGGAGAGGCAAACCGGCCAAACGCACATGCGCCACTCGGTTGACGACGGCCGGCCCGGCTTCCTAGGGTTGGTAGCGCGGTCACGGATGGCGCACAGGCCCACGGATCCAGAGGTGCCATGTCCCAGATCACCGATCAGCTTGTGCGCCTGAGGCGGGCGGTAGCGGCCCTGGAGCAGGCAATTGCGGCGCGTGAGACGGCCCACGCCGCGGCCCTGGAATCGGCGCGGTCCGATGCCAGCGCCGTGGCCCTCAGGGTCGACCAGGCGATCGAAAGGCTGGAAGCCGTACTGGAGGGATAGGCGATGGCACGCGTTGACGTGACTGTGGGCGGCCGCACCTTTCCGGTGGCGTGCGACGACGGCCAGGAAGATCGGGTCCGCGGCATCGCCCAGTATGTGGACGAGCGGCTGGCGGACCTCCGAGCGCGCATCGGCAACGCATCGGATGCGCATCTGCTGGTGCTTACCTGCATCGTGCTGGGCGACGAGCTGTTCGAAAGCCGGCTGGCCCAGGCGGCCGCCGCCAACGGCACCGGCGGCGGCGACGATCCCGCGGTGGCGGAAGCCCTGGCAGCCTTGGCCGACGAAGTGGAGGCGCTTGTCGCCCGCGTCTCCGCACCATAGGTTATTGCTGCGGGGCTGCGCGGTGCGTCAGGTCCCCTATGTCCCCGGGGCCGATAGCTTCCTTAAGGGAGCTGCCTCTGGCGAGGCCGTGGCCTCGTTACGCGGCGCCCACCTGCAGTCGCAGGTCCCAGGAGGCACCACGGGTCCAACGGCCGAGGCGGCTCCGCACAGGTTTTCCATGTCCACCACTCCCCAGTTCGATGTGACGGCCGAGAAGGCGGCGCTGCGCAGCGCCGCCGCCGTCCGGCGTGCCGAAGCCCATGGCGAGGATGCCGCCGGCAAGGCCGCCCGCCTGGCCCGCCACGCCCTGGCCCTGGTGCCGGCAGACGACGGCATCGTCGTCTCCGCCTACGCCGCCATGCGCGACGAGATCGACCCGCTGCCCCTGCTGGCGGAGCTGGCCGGGCGCGGCTGCCGCATCGCCCTGCCGGTGGTGACGGGGGCCGGCCAGCCGCTGGTCTTCCGCGCCTGGGCGCCGGGTGCCCCCCTGGTGCCCGCCCCCTTCGGCACCCGCGTGCCGCCGGAAACGGCCGAGGTGCTGGTGCCCGACGTGGTGCTGGTGCCGATGCTGGCCTTCGATCGCCGCGGCTACCGGCTGGGCTATGGCGGCGGCTTCTACGACCGCACGCTGACCGGCCTGCGCGAAGCCAATGAGTTTCTACTCGCCCTCGGCCTGGCCTATGCCGAGCAGGAGGTGCCGCGCGTACCCAACGAGGACCACGACGCGCCGCTGGACGCCATCGTGACGCCGGACGGCGTGGTGCGCCCCGGGCTGATCCCGCCAACCCGTGTCGTGCCCCCGAAGGTGCCGATATGAGGCTGCTGTTCCTGGGCGATGTGGTGGGCAAGGTGGGCCGCAACGCGGTGCTGGAGCAGCTTCCCACCCTGCGCCGCCGGCTGGCGGTCGATTTCTGCGTGGTCAACGGCGAGAACTCCGCCGGCGGCTTCGGCATCACCGCCAAGATCGCCGAGGAGTTCTACGAGGCCGGGGCCGACTGCATCACCACCGGCAACCATGTGTGGGACCAGCGCGAGCTGCTGGCCACCATCGATGCCGACCCGAAAATGCTGCGCCCGGCCAATTTCCCGCCCGGTACGCCGGGGCGCGGTGCGGCCCTGCTGGAAGCCGGCGACGGCCGCCGCGTGCTGGTGACCAATCTGATGGCGCGGCTGTTCATGGACCCGCTGGACGATCCCTTCGCCGGCATCGACGCGATTTTGGCCGACCTCGCCATGCCGCGGGACGCCGACGCGGTGATCGTCGATTTCCACGGCGAGGCTTCCAGCGAGAAGATGGCCTTCGGGCACTATGTGGATGGCCGCGTGAGCCTGGTGGTGGGCACCCACACCCATGTGCCCACGGCCGACGCCCAGGTGCTGCCGGGCGGTACTGCCTTCATCAGCGATGCCGGCATGTGCGGCGACTACGACAGCGTGATCGGCATGAAGAAGGAGCCGGCGATCCACCGCTTCGTGCGCAAGATCCCCGGCGAGCGGCTGACCCCGACCGAAGGCATCGCCACCGTGTGCGGCGTGTTCGTGGTGACCGACGATGCCACCGGGCTGGCGCGCTCCATCTCCCCGCTCCGCCTGGGCGGCCGCCTGCAGCCGGCCTGGCCGGAGGCGGCGGAGTAACCGCGCGGACCGCTCAGGCCGTCGACTTCGCCCAGGCCGCCAGCGACTGAACGCGCGCAAACCACGCCTCGATGTTGGCGAACCCGGCCACCGGCAACTGTGCCGCCGCGGTGTGCATCAGGGTCGCGGCGATGGCGAAATCCGCCAGCGTCAGCCTGTCCTGCGCGATCCAGCGCTTGCCCGCCAGATGGCGGTCGAGAATGGCGGCGATGGGCGGCAACTGCGCTTCGCCGCGGGCGATCTCCTGCGGGTCGGGCGGACCCAGGCGCGGGGACAGCCGTTTCGACACCCGCTCCTTGATCAGCAGGCCGGCGGTCGGCGCGAAGTGGTAGGCCGACCAGAAGAGCCAGCGGTTCACGTCGGCCCTGGCGGCGATGTCCTCCGGGTAGATGTCCTGGCCGGGCGTCTTGTCCGCCAGGTACTGGATGATGGCGTAGGACTCCCACAGCTCGAAATCGCCGTCGACGAGGGTGGGAACCTTGCCGTTGGGGTTCATGGCCAGGTAGTCCGCCGTCTTGTGTTCGGCGCCGGCCAGATCGACGGCGATCAGCTCCACGTCGAGCCCGAGATGGTGCACCACCAGCACCACGCGGCGCGAGTTCGAGGAGAGCGGGTGATAGTAGAGGCGCATCGTTCGTCCATCCTGCTTGAGGGACCGGAGCCGGGACTCGTCGCTGCGGGTCCCGTTGCCGTTGCCGTGCGCCACTGTGCCGCCGGCGGCACCCGCCGATCAATCATCACCCCTGCGGCACGGTCCGCGTCCGGCGGCGGGGAGAGGCTGCCGTGCGCCGGCATCGGCCCCGCAGCGCTGGCATCGCCGCCCCACCCGGCCTAAATCGACCGGAACTCCTGCGCTGCCTGCGCCGCCGCCTCCCCACAAGGCCAATCGACATGACCAAGTACTGCCTGACCGTGACCTGCCGATCCACCCGCGGGATCGTTGCCGCCATTGCCGCCTATCTGGCCGGGCAGGGCTGCAACATCACCGACAGCGCGCAGTTCGACGACCCGGAAACCGGCAACTTCTTCATGCGCGTGAGCTTCGTTGCGGAAACCGGCGTGGGCGAGCCGGCGCTCACCGACGGGTTTGCCGACACCGCTGCCGCCTTCGGCATGGACTTCGCCTTCCGCGACGAGGCCCAGCGCATGAAGGTGATCATCATGGTCTCGCGCTTCGGCCACTGCCTGAACGACCTGCTCTACCGCTGGCGCATCGGCGCGCTGCCCATCGACATCGTGGCGGTGATCTCCAACCACATGGACTACCAGAAGCTGGTGGTGAACCACGACATCCCGTTCTACTGCATCAAGGTGACGAAGGAGGCCAAGGCCCGCGCCGAAGCCGAACAGATGCGCATCGTGGAGGAAACCGGGGCCGAGCTGATCGTGCTGGCGCGCTACATGCAGGTGCTGTCGGACGAGATGTGCCGGGCCATGTCCGGCCGCATCATCAACATCCACCATTCCTTCCTGCCCAGCTTCAAGGGGGCCAACCCCTACAAGCAGGCCTACGAGCGCGGCGTGAAGCTGATCGGTGCCACCTCCCACTACGTCACCGCCGACCTGGACGAAGGCCCGATCATCGAGCAGGACACGGTGCGGGTGACCCACGCGCAGAGTGCCGCGGACTACGTGGCGCTGGGCCGCGACGTGGAAAGCCAGGTGCTGGCCCGCGCCATCCACGCCCACATCCACCGCCGCGTCTTCCTCAACGGCAACAAGACGGTGGTGTTCCCCGCCTCCCCTGGGTCATACGCTTCGGAGCGCATGGGGTAGGGGGCCGCCCCGGCCGGCACAGGAGACGCCATGGCCTACGCCATCAAAGCCGCGGTTGCCGACCCCGAGGCCGAGAGCTTTGCGCTCGCTGCCCAGAAGACGATGTATGGCGGCAAACACGTTTCCGCCGGTGACGCCATCTTCGTATTCGCCAGCGAGACGGCCGGCGGCCACGGGCTGTTCGCACGCGGCGTGGTGACCGCGGCGGAGGCGCTGGCGAAAACGCCCGGCCTCGCCCGCCAGACGCCGCGCGTCAGCGTCGCGATCCGCCCCATCGCACGCGCGAAACGGCCGCTCGGCCGCGGTGACCTCAAGGCGTTTTCGGACTGGTCGGACGGCCGGCCGGAAACCGAGCTGAACTTCAAATTCTATCGCCAGGCGACCGACAAGATCGTCGGGCTGACCGATGGGACCGCCGCCTTCTTGGAAACCTTCTTCTAGCCGAAGCTGCTGCCATGTCGCTCCACGCCGTGCTGCTGTTCGTGCCGATCTGCTTCGCGCTCAACATGACGTTCGGGCCGAGCAACCTGCTGTCCATGACCAACGGGGCGCGCGCCGGCATCGGCTTTGCCGCCCTGGCCGGCATCGGCCGGCTGATCGCCTATGGGCCGATGATGGCGGTGAGTGCGGCCGGGCTGGGCGTGCTGCTCGCCACCTCCGCGGTGGCCTTCCACGTGGTGAAGTTCCTCGGTGCGGCCTACCTGATCTGGCTCGGCATCAAGCTGTTGCGCACGCCGCCCGCCACCGGGGTGGCCGCCCTGGCATTGATGCGCCCCACCCGGGCCGCCGGCTTCCGCCAGGAATTTCTGGTGGCGGTGAGCAACCCCAAGGCGATCGTCATCTTCACCGCGGTGCTGCCGCAGTTCCTCGACCCCGCCAACTATTGGCCGAGCTTCGCGGTGGTGGCCTCGGTGTTCCTGGTGCTGGAAACGGTGGCGCTGACGCTCTACGCCACCGCCGGCCGCTTCTTCGCCCGCGCCGCAGCGGGGCGGCTGCACTGGCTCAACCGCGCGTCGGGTGCCGGCATGGTGGCCTTCGGCGCCCTCCTTGCCTTCGCCCAGCGGCCGGAGTGATTGGCGACTCCACAGACTTGGCCTTTTCCGTCCTGTCAAGTAGCGCCATATGTTATTGGTCTACCGAATCAGTGTCGCTGCGGCCCTTGAAAGGCGACTAAATTGCTGGACGAACAGGTAAAAGCGATCTTCCGTTCCGTGCTGGAGGAGCGGTTCGACGACGTGGAGATCGTCTCCGTCGATATCGAGCCGGGATTCGATCACGATGGCGACCCGATCTTGAACGTCCGCGTTATCTTCGACGGAAAGCGCAAGGTGGTGGATGGCCACAAGGTGGCCAGCTTCTGGCGCCACTTGCGGTCGCGGCTTGATCAAGAAGGACGGACCGACGTTCCGTTTCCGGTTATCTCTTATATTGCAAAGTCAGAATGGAAAAATGCGGGCGCTACAGCCCACTGATCTGATCCAGGCCGCCAAGGATCTAGCCGAAGCGGGAAAGGGTAAGCCCCGGCAGGCGCATCTGCGCCGGGCAGTAAGCACGGCATACTATGCTATCTTTCACTGCTTGGCGCAGGCTTGCGCGGATATGATGATCGGCGGTAGTGGTGCTGATCGTAGCCAGCCTGCCTGGCGGCAAGTTTATCGCGCATTGGAACACGGGGCGGCCAAATCAGCTTGTCAAAATAGCAGGGTTGTCAAGAAATTTCCAAAAGACATCGACGACTTTGCCAGCGTCTTCGTGGAATTGCAGGGTAAACGTCATTTGGCGGACTATGATCCAAATGTCAGGTATTATAAATCATCAGTAAAAGCTGATATCAGCGCGGCAGAAGATGCCATCAAACAGTTTACGGCAGTAGCAAGAAAAGACCGCCGGGCATTTGCAGCGCACGTGCTATTCAGACAGCGGACGTCCTAGTTAGGCTTCTTCTCACCGCCAGCCGATATAGTCCGCGAAATCCGTCAGCGCCTGTTCCCAGAGCTGCAGCGTGTCCTCGATGTTGGCGCGGGTGACGCCGCCTTCGATGTTCACATTCAGCGACAGGTAGACACCCTGGTCGTCGGCGAAGGCCACGCCGAAGCGGCGCTGGCGGTTCCAGTTCGAGAGCTGGGCTGCATCCACCTCGCCCGGAATGTCGAAGCCGGCGGAAAAACCGAAGCCGCCGCAGGCCATGGGCGGGCCGCCGCGGCAATCGTAGAGGAAGACGGAGAAGGAGATGCCGTCCAGCTCCGTCTGGATCAGCGGCGTGCCGGCGGCAGTGTCGATCAGCCGCGCCTCGTCGTAGCCGAATTCGCGGATGAGCGCCCGCAGCTCGCCGCCGGTGATGGTGGGGAACACCTCGTCCATCCGGGTTTCCGCCCGCGCCGGAACGGCCGGCCACCCCGCCGCAACGCCCCAGGCGAGGGCGGCCAAAAGGCCAATGCGCATTCGGCAACGACGAACCCGCGATTTCGGTGCTTGAGTGCGGGGCGCCGGTGCTCTATCCAAACGTTCCATACGCTTAAGCATTGGCCGGCAGGAGCCGGCCCTCCCCGACGCCGAGGGCAAGACGGCTTCTATGTTCTCAAAGCTTCTGGGCTTTCTGTCCGCCGACATGGCCATTGACCTGGGCACGGCCAACACCCTGGTCTACGTCAAGGGCCAGGGCATCGTCCTCAATGAGCCATCGGTTGTCGCCATTGCCACCGTGAAAGGCAAGAGGCAGGTGCTGGCCGTCGGCGACGAGGGCAAGCAAATGCTCGGCCGAACGCCGGGCAACATCCAGGCCATCCGCCCGCTGCGCGACGGCGTCATCGCCGATTTCGAGGTGGCGGAGGAAATGATCAAACATTTCATCCGCAAGGTGCACAACCGGCGCAGCTTCGCCAGCCCGCAGGTGATCATCTGCGTGCCGTCGGGCTCCACGGCGGTGGAACGGCGCGCCATTCAGGAATCGGCCGAGTCGGCGGGCGCCCGCAAGGTGCTGCTGATCGAAGAACCGATGGCGGCGGCCATCGGCGCCGGCCTGCCGGTGACCGAGCCCACCGGGTCCATGGTGGTGGACATCGGCGGCGGCACCACCGAGGTGGCGGTGCTGTCCTTGGGCGGCATCGTCTATTCCCGCTCGGTGCGCGTCGGCGGCGACAAGATGGACGAGAGCATCATCGCCTATATCCGCCGCAACCATAACCTGCTGGTGGGCGAAGGCTCGGCGGAGCGCATCAAGAAGGAAATCGGCTCCGCCTGCCCGCCGGACGACGGCGACGGCATGTCCATGGAGATCAAGGGCCGCGACCTGATGAACGGCGTGCCCAAGGAGCTGATCATCTCCGAACGCCAGGTGGCGGAAAGCCTGGCGGAACCCGTCTCGGCCATCGTCGAAGCGGTGAAGGTGGCGCTGGAGCACACAGCACCTGAACTGGCGGCCGACATCGTCGACAAGGGCATCGTGCTCACCGGCGGCGGTGCGCTGCTGGGCAATCTCGACCACGTTCTGCGCCGCGCCACCGGCTTGCCGGTGTCGATCGCCGACGATCCGCTGTCCTGCGTGGCGCTGGGCACCGGCCGCGCGCTGGAAGAGATCAAGGTCCTGAAGACCGTCCTCATCAATATGTACTAAACGCCCTCTGTGATAGGCTTGAGGCGAATCACGGATTGATTTGGAAGTTCGGCTGACGACTGGGCATCGTCCGGCCGAAGCGCCGTTCGGCAGCAGCCGACCGCCGCCCGAGGGAGGCCCGCCACGCGTCCGCCACCGCCCGTTTCCACCCGGCCGCGCCCGACCGCCCGCATCGCCGCCATGCGGGCGATGGCCCAGCGATTCTCGCTGCTGGTGCTGACGGTCGGCGCCATCGCCCTGATGATGCTGGGCAAGATCGACGCCGTTCTGGTGGACAACATCCGCGCCCGCATGACCGATGCCGTGGCGCCGATCCTCGATGCCATCGCCCAGCCGGCGGCCACCGTGTCCAGCGTGGTGACCGAGGCCGAAGAGCTGGTGGATCTGCGCGAGGAAAATGCGCGGCTGCGCGCGGAAAACACCGCACTGGTCTATTTCCGCGATGCCGCCTACCGGCTTGAGGAAGAAAACGAATCGCTGCGCGATCTCACCAACTTCCAGCCGGCGGTCCCCCATTCCTTCATCAGCGCGCGGGTGATCGCCGACCAGTCGGGCAGCTTCGTGCGCAGCCTGGCGATCAACCTGGGCAGCCGCCACGGCATCGCCGATGGCCAGGCGGTGCTGGGCGCCCGCGGGCTGGTCGGCCGCATCGTGCA
>JAGQRL010000160.1 GCA_020425485.1 Rhodospirillaceae bacterium | reverse complement strand
ATGGACGAGCGGCTGCACGAGCGCATGCTGCTGGAGCGCGACCTGCGCCTGGCCCTGAAGCGCGACGAGCTGCGCGTGCATTTCCAGCCGATTTACGATCTGCCGAACCGCGACGTCGTCGGCTTCGAAGCGCTGCTGCGCTGGCGCCACCCCGAACGCGGCGAGGTGGACCCCCTGCTGTTCGTGCCGATCGCCGAGGAAAGCAGCCTGATCCTGCCGATCGGCGAATGGGTGCTGCGCCATTCCTGCCAGCGGGCGATGGCGTGGCCGGGCAATCTGCGCATCTCGGTCAATCTGTCCGCCGCCCAGTTCCAGCAGGGCGATCTGGCCGCCCTGGTGGGCGATGCCTTGTTCCAGTCCGGCCTGGCGGCGGACCGGCTGGAGCTGGAGATCACCGAAAGCATCCTGATGCACGACACCGACGCGATCCTGGCCACGCTGCGCAAGATCAAGAGCTACGGCGTGCACATCTCCATGGACGATTTCGGCACCGGCTATTCCAGCCTGAGCTATCTGCGGCGTTTTCCGTTCGACAAGATCAAGATCGACCAGTCCTTCGTGCAGGGCGTCCGCGACAATCCCGACGATGCCTCCATCGTGCGCGCCGTCCTCAGCCTCGGGCGCAGCCTCGGCATGGTGACGACCGCGGAGGGCGTGGAAACGGCCGAGCAACTGGCCTTCCTTCTGGACGAAGGCTGCGGTGAGGCCCAGGGCTACCTGTTCAGCGCAGCCGTGCCGGCCGACCAGACCATGGAGCTGCTGCACGTGGCCCAGCCGGCGTCCGCCGCGGCGAACTGATCTGCGGCCCGCACCTTGCGTACGGCATCGATTGCTTGGGATTTCGGGAGGGGTGGCTGAAGGCCCAGCCAGGAGCCGCCGCACCGGTACGGGAGAGACGCGGGCGGCGGGTGGTGGAGCTTTCCGAGGAAAGTTCAAATCAGCCCGTCTTCGCTCATCGAGCTACGCCGGGCACTGCTTCGCCTAAAATGGCTATGCGAGGCGGAACCACGCGTAGCCAAAGGCGAAGCGTGGTGGGCGCGGCTGGGATTGAACCAGCGACCCCCGCCGTGTGAAGACGATGCTCTCCCGCTGAGCTACGCGCCCGAAGGCCCCGGAAGTAGTCCTCCCGGCCCGCCGCTGTCAAGCCGCATCGCCCTGCGCCCCGCTCAGGTCTCCTGGACGCACAGGCCGACCCAACACCCAAGGTCGTCTTCCAGATTGAAAGGGCACCAACCCGCTACTGGGGCAGGCGGGCCTCGATGCGGGCCAGCGCATCGGGCAGGTCGCCGAAGTTGTCGATCAGCACATCGGCATCCAGCTCGTGCGCCGGCCCGTGGGCATAGCCGTAGGTCACCGCCACCACCGCCACGCCGGCGGCCCGCGCGGTGGCCACGTCGTTGTGATTGTCGCCGACCATGACGCTGCGGCCAGGTGCCGCCCCCAGAGTGGCGATGGTCGCCAGCAGCGGGTCCGCCGCCGGCTTGCGGGTGGCCAGCGTGTCGCCGCCCACCACCGCACCGATCAGCCCGTCCAGCCCGCACGCCTGCAGGGCGATGCGCGCCGGCACCTCCGGCTTGTTGGTGCAGACGCCGAGCACCACGCCGTCGTCGTCCAGCCGCCGCAGCACGTCGAGCACGCCGGGGAACAGGTTCTCCGGCGCCGGCGGTTCTTCTTCCATCAGCTCGCTGAGGCGGGCGGTGTGGCGGGGCAGGGCATCGGGGTCGGCCGGCATGCCGCGCGCCTCCAGCGCCCGGCGCATCAGCATCTCCACGCCGTCGCCGATCATGCGCGTCACCTCGGCCTGGCTCAGCGCCGGTTGCCCGGTTGAGGCCAGCACCGTGTTGAGCGCCCGGGTGATGCCCGGGACCGTGTCGATGAGCGTTCCGTCGAGGTCGAAGACCACCGCCTGCAGGCTGGGCATGCGCACCGCCGTGTTGAGAGCCGATTGACGGCTGGGTAGCAGCCGAGGGCCGCGGCGATCAATGCCGCCGGGACAGATCGGCCAGGCATGCCGGCATCACAGCGCTGTGCTGCCGGCTGCCGGTTGGCGGGTGACGGTGGGGCGCTTCCGGTGATCAGTCCTCCGGGTCGCGCAACTGGCGGGCCGCCTTGGCCAGGCGTTCTTCGCGGAAGGTCCGGCCGCCCAGGCTGGCGAGTTGGTAGGCCTCGCGGAACAGCGCGCGCCGTTCCTCGGGGCTAGCGTCGCCGGTCTCCAGATCCAGCTCGTTGTGCCGGTCTTCGGAGTCCAGCTTCAGTGCCTTGGCCATGTCCGCTCGTGTCATCTGCTGTGTCATGTACTGACCCCTCGCAATGTTTGCCAGGGGCGCTCCGTCCCTCGGGTGACGCCGGTGCCGTCGGTGCGGTCCGGCATTCGGTTCGGCTTCTCAGTTTATGATGCACCGCAATACTAAACTAGTGCCGCTGGGGCGCCTTGCAAAGGGATTGTCGCAGAGTTTGTTGTTGAATTCGTAAACATGCTGCATTGCGGCAACAGCGCGGCCGCCGCCGGGCAGCCCCCACAGGTCCCTTTCCCCGGCTTCGCGGCTGTGGCAGCAGTGGCACCGGTAAATCCCGAACACCCGCGCAACACTGGGGGCGACATGGCGGACCGACGCGCAACGGCTTGTGTGGTGCTGGCGGCCGGCAAGGGCACCCGCATGGTTTCCGATATTCCGAAGGTGCTGCATCGGCTGGCTGGGCAGACCCTGCTGGGCCATGTGCTGGCGGCGGTGGGCGAACTGGCGCCGCAGCGCACCGTGGTGGTCGTCTCGCCGGACATGGCAGAGCTGCCGAAGCTGGCGCCGGGTGCCGATATCGCGGTGCAGCCGGACCGGCGCGGCACCGGCGATGCGGTGCGCCGGGCCGCCGCCCACCTGGAAGGGTTTGCCGGCACCGTGGTGGTGGTGTTCGGCGACACGCCGCTGGTGACCGCCGCGACGCTCGGCCGCCTTGCCGGCTGCATCGATGCCGATACCGCGGTGGCCGTGTTCGGCATGCGGCCGGACGATGCGGGGCGCTACGGCCGCCTGGTGGTCGACACCGCCAGCCGGCTGGAACGCATCGTGGAGTTTGCCGATGCCAGTGCGGCGGAACGCGCCATCACGCTGTGCAACGGCGGCTTCATGGCCTTCGATGCAGCCCGACTGCCGGACCTGCTCGACGCGCTGGAGGACACCAACGCCCAGGGCGAATTCTACCTCACCGACACCGTGGCGGCGGCGCGCGCCCGCGGCTGGGGCTGTGCGGTGGTGGAGGGCGATGCAGTGGAAGCGCTGGGGGTGAACACCCGCGGCGACCTGGCCCTGGTGGGCCGCCACCACCAGGACCGCCTGCGCACCGCGGCGCTTGCGGCCGGCGTCACCCTGGTGGACCCGGCCACCACCTATCTTTCGGCCGACACCACGTTCGGCCGCGACGTGGTGATCGAGCCCATGGTGGTGATCGGCCCCGGCGTGGCGCTGGGCGACCGCGCCCATGTGCTCGCCTTCAGCCATCTGGAAGGGGCGGCGGTGGATGCCGACGTGTCGGTCGGCCCATTCGCGCGGCTGCGGCCGGGGGCGCACCTGGCCGACGGGGCGAAGGTCGGCAACTTCGTGGAGGTGAAGAATGCGGAGGTGGGGGCCGGTGCGAAGGTCAGCCACCTCAGCTACATCGGCGATGCCGATATCGGTGCGCGCGCCAACATCGGCGCCGGCACCATCACC
>JAGQRL010000159.1:5304-5497 GCA_020425485.1 Rhodospirillaceae bacterium | reverse complement strand
GGCCGGGCGGGGGTGAGGGCCGGAACCGCATGAACAGCGGCGCAAGCCGCTCTTAAGACGGCCAGTCGGTGATGGTGCGCTTGGCGCGGGCCAGCAGGGCGGGCGGCACCGAAACCTCGGTGATCCCGTCTTCCAGCAGCGAGCGCAACTGGTCGGAATGGGCCGTCATGTCGCCGCACACGGCCACCGGCAG
>JAGQRL010000159.1:0-5189 GCA_020425485.1 Rhodospirillaceae bacterium | reverse complement strand
ATCAGGTCGTTGGTGCCGATGGACACGAAGGCGACATCGAACCGCTCGATGGTCAGTGCTGCGGCCGGCACCTCCACGGTGATGCCGAGCGGCGGCACCTCCGCCGGAATGCCTTCGGCCTTCAGCTCCGCCACCACATGGCCGAACAGCGCGCGGGTGTCCTCCACCTCCTCCGGCCGGGTGACCATGGGCAGCATCACCTTCAGCCCCGGTGCCGCGGCGGCCGCGCGGGCCAGCGCCCGCAGTTGCACCCGGAAGATGCCGGGGTTGGCCAGGCTCAAGCGGATGCCGCGGACGCCGAGGAAGGGGTTGGCCTCCTCCTCCACGCTCAGCCCGGCCATCGGCTTGTCGCCGCCCAGATCCATGGTGCGCACGATCACCGGCCGGCCGCCGGCCCAGCGCAGCAGCCGCACATAGGCGTCGAACTGCGCTTCTTCGCCGGGCAGGGCGTTGCCGTCCCACAGGAATTCGGTGCGTGCCAGGCCGATGCCGTCGCAATACTCCGCCGACACGGTGTCGATCGCCGCCGGGGTGTCGATGGTCACCATCACGGTGATCTTCTGGCCGTTGCGGCACACCGCCGGCTGGGTCAGCCACGCCGCTTCGGATTCGCGGCGGGTGGCGAGCGCGGTCTGGCGGCGTTCTGCATCGGCGATCTGGGCTTCGGTGGGGTTGAGGATGAGGGCCGGCGTGCCCCCCTCCGCCCGTTCGGCATCGAGGATGGCGAGCGTGCCCGTGCTCGGGCTGCCCACCTGGGTGCCCAGCCGCACCAGCATGGGCACGCGGCGGGCGCGCGCCAGCACCGCCACATGGCAGGTGGCGGAACCGCCGCGCTGGGCGACACCGCCCAGCCGCCGCCAATCCAGCGACAGGAAGCGCGACGGCGTCATCACGTCGGTCAGCACGATGGCGTTGTCCGGCGGATAGGGCGGCGTGACCGCCGAGCCGTGCCCCGCCATGGCGCGCAGCACGCGCACGCTGACATCCTCCAGGTCCGCGGCACGCGCCTGCAAATAGGGATCGGTGGCCGCCTTCTGCCGGGCCACCAGCTCGCCGCACGCCAGCCGCCAGGCCACCGCCGCGGGATCGCCGGCAATGATGCGCCGGCGCACCGGTTCCACCAGGGCGGGGTCGTTGAGCAGCTCGATCTGCACCGCCAGGATGGCCGCAGCATCGTCGTGGACGGCGCGGCTCAGCGCCGTCAGCTCCCGCCGTGCCTGCAGGATGGCGGTGTCCAGGCGTTCGGCTTCGGCCCACACATCGCCCAGCGGTTCCGGTTCCACCGGCACCGTGGTGTCCACCCACACCGGCCCGATCGCCAGGCCGGGGGCCGCCACCCGGGCGGCTGCGGCACCTGCCACATCGTCGGCCCGGCCGCCGCCGGTGAGGCCGGACGAGGTGGGCACCTGTTCCAGCCCCTCGATCAGCGCGATGGCCGCATCCACCGCCGCCCGCGCGCCCAGGCCGGAAGCCCGGAAGACGATGTTCGCCCCCGCCGGCAGGCGCAGGCTCAGCACTTCCGACAGGCTGAGTGCAGTGACGAAATGGCGGCCGTCGCCCACCTTCAGCTCGGCTGCGGCATGCCGCTTGGCGAGCTGGACGAGGCGCACGCAGGGCCGCGCGTGCAGCCCGCCGGGATGGGTGAGCACGGTGGCCTTTTCCACGCTGGGAATGCCGGGAGCCGCGGGTTCCGCCGGCGCATCCTCCACCGGTTCGCCATCCACTGCCGCCGCCTGGGCCTGCACCGCCGCCACCACGGCATCCAGATCGGCCCCGCCGGAGGCTTCCACCGCCGCCACCACGGCACCTTCCACCAGCGGCCCGTGGCACAGGCGCACCGGCCCCGGCAGGTCGCCGAGCAGTTCCACCGCCATCTCGGCGTTGGTTTCCGCCCCGCCCAGATCGAACAGGATGGCCACGCCGGCCGGCCCCATGAGGCTGCGCACCGCTTCCTGGATGCGCCCGACATCGGTGCCCAGCTCGCCGTCCGGGTTGCCGCCGGCGGCTTCGATGCGCACCTGGCTGCCCACCATCTGCCGGGCCATGGCCGCCACGCCTTCGGCCACCAGCGGCGAATGCGAGACCACGCACAGCCCCACCGTGGGGCTGGCGGTATCCGGGTCGGTCGCGTCGGGTTCCGGCACGAGGGTCGGGGGAGACCCCCGCCGCATCGGGGCCGGCGCGCCCAACAGCGTCTCCAGATCCGTCGCGACGGTCATTCGCTCTCTCCGACAACCGCGCAGACCGCACGGATCAACAGGACGCTCGATCGCGCGCCGGGATCGAGATGGCCGCGGCTGCGCGGCCCCAGGAAGGACGCTCGGCCCTTGGTGGCGATCATGTCCCGCGTCGCTTCCAGCGAGGTGTCCGCCACCTCCTGGACCGTCGCCAGGATTTCCGGCACCGGACGGTCGACATTGGCCGCCAGGCTTTCGCGCACCGGCACCAGCACATCCAGCATGGTCTTGGCCCCGGCATCCGACCGGCCGCGGGCCTTCACCTTCTCCACCCCGCTGGCGAACGCTTCGGCGAGCGTGGCCACGGTGACCGGGCTGTCGCCCAGCGTCTTGCCCATGGACATCAGCAGCGAGCCATAGAGCGGCCCCGAGGCTCCGCCGACCTTCATCACCAGGGTCATGCCGGCCTTCTCCAGCGCCCCGCCCAGGGGCATTGCGTCCAATTCGTCCGACTGGTCGGCCACCGCGTCGAAGCCGCGGCGCAGGTTGATGCCGTGATCGCCGTCGCCGATCGCCCGGTCCAGCGAGGTCAGTTCATCCGCGTGGGTGCGAATGGTGTCTGCGGCCGCAGCGACCAGGCGGGCGCCCACCGCCGTCATGCCGTCCTCCCGTCGAGCCGTGCGCCCCAAACCCACGCCAAAGTGCGGCTCGCCGGTGTCGAACCGGTCCGCATCGGGAGCGCTGGGCGTGGGCGGTGTTGCATGGCGACGGGATTTGTGACGGCGGGAGGCTAAGGCGGCAGGGAATCATTTTAGTGAACGATTTGCATCTATTGAACCAATAAATTGGCCTCAAGGTGTTTTGCTGCATCTGCGAAGTGCTTGATCTGGGGCGATTCACCATCCGCAAGTTCGGGGTTTCGGCCAATCGCAGTTTAGTATTCTTCACCTATGCCCGGCCCGCGGATGACATTTGGTCCATCCGGCATGCACGGTCTGCGGCTGGCACAGGGGTCGGCCGTGCCCGGGCCCGACGGCCGAGGCCGCCGGTCCTGCGTCTGCCGGTTGGGGAGTCGTGCGGGCCGCGACAATTTGGCCGCCCGGCGGGGGCGGCCGATTGCACGGACTACGAGTGGGAGTTCTGCAACAAATTCGCGCAACGGTGGCGAAACCGCGCTGCGGCGCCAGCCGCCTCAATCGCTCGACGGCGGGCGGCGGGCGATGCGGATGATGTGATCGGCCATGCCGCGGATGGCCTGCTCCACATCCTGCTGCAACCGTTCGTCGCCCAGATCGGGCACCATCACCTGCAATCGGTAGAAGCCCTGGGCGCGTTCCGTGTTGCGCCGCACAGCATCCAGCCGGGTCGGGTGGGCGGCCCCGTAGGCGGCCAGGAAGGTTTCCCGTTCCTCCTCGGAGAACTGGCACACCGACATGATCATCGGCACATGCGCTTCGGGCAGCGGCACGTCGTAGGACGGGCTGATGATCTGGGTGACGAAGCTCTTGTTGGTGCCCAGCGCGGTGGCGATGCGCAGCCGGGTGCCGGACGGCCGCCGGTCGATATAGCTTTGCAGCAGGCGCTTGTAGTTGGCGATGGCGTTGTCGCGGTCGGCCGGCGGCGAGGCGTCCTCCGAGGGGGTTTCCGGCGGCGGGCTCACCGGCCGGCCTCTTCGGCTGCGCGGCAGACCTCGGTCAGTGCTGCACCGGCCGCCGCGCGGGCCGCCGCCATGATCGACCCTTCCACCAGCGGCGCGTCGCACACCAGCAGGTGGTTGCGCGCCTCGTCCGGCATCAATTCGATGGCCATTTCGGCATTGGTTTCGGCACCGCCCAGATCGACCAGCACGGCCACGCCGGCCGGTGTGTACACCGATCGGATGGCCGCCAGGATGCCGCCGACTTCGGTGCCCAGCCCGCCATCCTCCGTGCCGCCCGACCACGCCACCGGCGTAGACCCCGAAACGGTATCGCGCACCAGGGCCGCCACGCTGCGTGCAACGTCGCGGGAGTGCGAGACAATCACGATGGCCACCTGTCCACTCACCGGCCTACCCCAACCCAATCCATGGCAGCAGCGGATCCGCCGGCTGCCGCTCCGTCCCCGTGCGCCAGGCAAGCAGCGCCGGAGAGTCCTTGCCGATCAGAGGCATGGCCCACGATCGGAATGATGATATTTTGCGCAAACGTCCGCGCTCTGTATATGAGAATCACTTCACGTCGTCGCTCGTTCTGCGAAAGATTCTCTCAAACGGCCTCGGCTTCGCATGCGCAGCATTATCCGACAGATCTGCCAGAATTGGAGTTGCCTTCACTGTTAACCATAGACTCTAATGAATCGTAAGTTCTTCTGCTGTTAGATGGCAGCAACGAAACCGGGAGGATCGGCATGGACACGTGGTTCGCCGCGTTCGAGATGTGGCATTGGCTGGTCCTTGGTGGCCTGGCCGCCATCCTGGTGCTGCCCATCCTGCTGTTCATCATACGCGCCACCACCTATGCGCTGCACGATCAGCGCTCCGCGCAGAACGTCACCGCGGACACGCCGCGCAACAACAACAAGATCGACCGCATCCTGCAGATGACCAACGAACGCTGACGCAAGCGTCTCTCCCTCAAGCGTCTCTCCCTCCGGCACTCTACACAACGTAATGATTGGACAGGGCCAATCGCGCAAGACACGGTGACGGCGCCGGGCACCGGCTGCCGCGACGTGCAGCGGGCCACCGGCAGTGTCGTCCTGTCGCTGGAGACCCCGATCGATGGCCTCGACGCCCGAACATGTCCGCCTCGCCCAGGCCGACCGCGGCGACCGCAAATGGCGCCGCTGGGGGCCGTACCTGTCGGAGCGGCAATGGGGCACGGTGCGCGAGGACTACAGCGCCGATGGCGATGCCTGGGGCCATTTCCCCCACGACCACGCGCGCAGCCGCGCCTATCGCTGGGGTGAGGATGGGCTGGCCGGGATGTCGGACCTGCGCCAGCGGCTGTGCCTGTCGCTGGCCTTGTGGAA
>JAGQRL010000158.1:18030-24352 GCA_020425485.1 Rhodospirillaceae bacterium | reverse complement strand
TGGTGTTCCAGCACTTCAACCTGTTCCCCCACATGACGGCACTCGGCAACTGCATCGAAGCGCCGGTGCATGTGCTGGGCCTGCCCAAGGCCGAAGCGGTGGAGCGGGCCGAAGAGCTGCTGGAGATGGTGGGGCTGAAGGACAAGATGCATCAGCACCCCTCGCGCCTGTCAGGCGGCCAGCAGCAGCGCGTCGCCATCGCCCGGGCGCTGGCCATGCGGCCCAAGGTGCTGCTGTTCGACGAGGTGACCTCCGCCCTCGATCCCGAAGTGATCGGCGAGGTGCTGAACGTGATCCGCACGCTCGCCACCCAGCACAGCCTGACCATGCTGATGGTCACCCACCAGATGGGCTTCGCCAAGGAGATCAGCCACCGGGTGTGCTTCTTCTACGAAGGCAAGATCGCCGAGCAGGGGCCGCCGGGCGAGCTGTTCGGCAACCCGCAGAACGAACGCACGCGGCAGTTCCTCAGCGCCGTGCTGGACGCGGGGTAGGGAGTTTCTTCTTCTAAGTCGGCTCCGGCCCTCTCCCCCCGCCCGACCACCCAATTCATCATACTGTCGTTGGGCGGTCGGGCGGGGGAGAGGGCCGGCACAGACTCCGCCGCAGGCGGCAAGTGAGAACGGAGACAAAGACCAGAGATGTCCCTGCTGCCGCTGGAGGCCGTGCGGGCCGCGCGCCGCACCATCGCCGGCGTGGCGGTGGAAACCCCGCTGGTGCCCTCGCCGTTCCTTGCCGCCCGCTTCGGCCACGAGGTGCTGCTGAAGCTGGAAACCACCCAGCCCATCGGCGCCTTCAAGCTGCGCGGTGCCGCCAATGCGGTGCTGGCGCTGCCGGACGGCGTGGCCGGGGTGACCTGCTGTTCCACCGGCAACCACGGCCGCGGCGTCGCCTATGCCGCCAGGCGGCGCGGCCTGCGCGCGGTGATCTGCATGTCTGCCCTGGTGCCGCAGGCCAAGGTGGAGGGCATCCGCGCGCTGGGTGCGGAGGTGCGCATCTCCGGCCGCTCCCAGGATGACGCGCTGGCGGAAAGCCTGCGCCTGGTCGACGAGGAGGGGCTGATCGAGATCTCGCCCTTCGACGACCCGCTGGTGATCGCCGGCCAAGCCACCATCGCCCTGGAGCTGCTGGAGCAGTGCCCGGACCTGTCGGCCGTGCTGGTGCCGCTGTCCGGCGGCGGGCTTGCCGGCGGCATCGCCGCCGCGGCCAAGCAGTTGAAACCCGCCATCCGGGTGATCGGCATCACCATGGACCGGGGGGCGGCGATGTATGAATCGCTGCGCGCCGGCCACCCGGTGGAGGTGGAGGAGGTGGCCAGCCTGGCCGATTCGCTGGGCGGCGGCATCGGGCTGGCAAACCGGCTGTCGTTTCCGCTGTGCCGGGAGTATCTGGACGATGTGGTGCTGGTGACGGAGGCGGAGATCTACCGTGGCTTGCAGGCGATCTATTATGAGGACCGCATGGTCTGCGAAGGCGCGTCGGCCGTCGGTGTCGCCGCCCTGCTGGCGGAAAAGCTGCCGCCGCTTGGCGGGCCCGCCGCCACCATCGTTACCGGGCGCAACCTGGACATGCAGATACACGCCGACATCATGCAGGGCCGCGACGTGGTGTTGGGCGATATGGTGCTGCAAGGCCAAGCCTACGCGGCCCGGCCGACCTAGAGCACGGTCCGATCGGACGCGAACGCGCCTGGCCGGACGCCGTGCTCTAACGACTTGAAATTGCGGGCGTTTATCCGGCCTGATGGAGCGCAAAACGATTCCATCGGATCGCATAACGCTCTAAATATCTAGGCGATCCCGCAACCGCCCGATCACCCAACCCGAGCAGAAAGCAGGAAGGACTGCCATGGCGCCACCCCGCCTCGACCCCGCCAAGTTGCACCCTATGGTGATGCCGGACGGCACCGTGATCGAACAGGTGGTCCACCTGAAGCGGGTGATCAATCATCCGCGGATCGAGATCGGCGATTTCACCTACTACCACAGCTTCGCCGAACTGGCGGACTACGCCAGCTTCCTGGCGCCCTACCTGTTTCCCCTCAGTCCCGAAAAGCTCGTCATCGGCAAGTTCGTGCAGATCGCCCATGGCGTGCGCTTCATCACCAGTTCGGCCAACCACGCCATGGGCGGGTTTTCCACCTACCCGTTCTGGAACTTCATGATGACGCAGGAGACGAGCAGGGAAGACATCCAGGCCGTGTTCCAGAGCGTCGGCAACAAGGGCAACACCGTGGTCGGCAACGACGTGTGGATCGGCATGGATGCCATGATCCTGCCGGGGGTGAAAATCGGCGACGGTGCCATCATCGGCACCCGTGCTGTGGTGGGCAAGGATGTGCCGCCCTACACCATCGTCGGCGGCAACCCGGCGGTGCGGCTGAACGCGCGGTTCAACGACGACACCATTGCCGAGTTGCAGGAGATCGCCTGGTGGTCCTGGCCGATCGACCTGATCGAAGCCAATCTCGATATCATCCGGGGGGCAAACATCACCGCTCTGCGGGCGATCGCCCCGAAATGAACGGTCGCCGGCGCACCTTGGGTCGAGCACCAGGGAGGCACACCCGATGCGCGACATCCTGATCCTCACCGAAGCCGATCTGCGCGGCCTGGTGACGCTCGACCTGGACGCCGTGGAGGTGGTGGAGCGGGCCTTTGCCGCGCTTGCCACCGGCGGCGTGGTGATGCCGCCGATCCTCTCCATGGAGCTGCCGGACGTGCACGGCGAGGTGGATGTGAAAACCGCCTACATCCCCGGCTTCGAGGGGTTCGCCATCAAGGTCAGCCCCGGCTTCTTCGACAACCCCAAGCTCGGCCTGCCCAGCCTGAACGGGCTGATGATCCTGTTTTCGACCAGGACCGGGCTGGTGGAAGCCCTGCTGCTGGACAACGGCTACCTCACCGATGTGCGCACCGCCGCAGCCGGGGCGGTGGCCGCCCGCCACCTGGCACCGGCGGAGGTGCGCACCGCCGGCATCATCGGCACCGGGGTGCAGGCCCGCTTGCAAGCCGAAGCGGCACACCTGGTGCGGCCCTTCCAGGAGGTGCTGGTGTGGGGCCGCGATGCCGCCAAGGCCGGCCAGTGTGCGGCGGACATCGGCGACGCCCTGGGCATTTCCGCCCGCGTGGAAGCCGACCCGGCGGCCCTGGTGGCGGCCAGCCAACTCGTGATCACCACCACGCCGGCGCGCCAGCCGGTGCTGCGGGCGGACTGGCTGCACCCCGGCCTGCACATCACCGCCATGGGCTCCGACCAGGCCGGCAAGCAGGAGATCGACCCGGCGGTGTTCGCCAGGCTCGACCGCTACGTGCCCGACCGGCAGAGCCAGACGGCGCTGCTGGGCGAACTGCGCGGCGCCATTGCCGCCGGGGTGGTGGCCGCGGACGCCACGTTTGCCGAGCTGGGGGACGTGGTCGGCGATCCCGCCCTGGGCCGCCCGGCGGACGATGCGATCACGCTCGCCGACCTCACCGGCACCGGCGCGCAGGATACCGCCATCGCCACCTTTGCCGTGGCCCTGGTGCGCCGCCGCGGCGTGGGGGCCGTCATCCAGGCCTGAGCTGCCGCCGATGGCGCTTTCGCGCCTTGGTGACTCGGTGCCGGCCGGAGCAGACCGAACAGAAGTCGCCCCCCAATTGCCCCGCCACAGGAGCGCCCGCCCATGTACCGCAACCCCTTTGCCGTCGACGAACTCAGCGGCCGCATCGAGGCGGTGCGCACCCTGCTGGCCGACCTGCGCCTGGATGCAGCGGTGCTGTCGGTACCGGAGAACGTGTTCTACCTGACGGGGCTGGACCACTGGGGCTACTTCGCCCCGCACCTGCTGGTGGTGCCGCTGGAGGGCGAGCCGGTGCTGGTGACCCGCGCCATGGAGCGGGTGGTGGTGGCCAACCAGCTGCGCACCGCCGCCTTCCGCGGCCACTCAGACGAGGAAACGGCGGCCGACGAAGCCGCCCGCGTGCTCGCCGACATCGGCCTCGCGGGCGGGCATATCGGGCTGGAATACTGGTCCTGGGGGTTCTGCCACGGCCTGGCGGAGTCGCTGAAGGCCCAGGTGGACGCCGTGTGGGAGGACATTTCCGGGCTGGTGGACGGCCTGCGCGCGATCAAGAGCCCGGCGGAACAGGCTCTGATGCGGGCGGCCGCCAAGGTGACCGATGCGGCGACCTCCGCAGCCGTGGCGGCGATCCACGATGGCGCGGCGGAACGCGAGGTGGCGGCGGAATGCCTGGCGGCGATGACGCGGGCCGGCGGCGATCCGCCCGGCTTCGGCCCCTTCATCCGGCCCTTCCACCGCCTGGGCGAGGAGCACACCACCTGGGGGGACGGGCGCTATGCGCGCGGCGAGCCGGTGTTCCTGGAAATCTGCGGCTGTGTGGGCCGCTACAACACGCCCAACGGCCGATTCGTGCATATCGGCGAGATCCCCGATGCCAATGCCCGCATCGCCGAGGTGAGCCAGCGGGCCTTCGATGCGGTGATCGCAGCGTTGAAGCCGGGTACCACGGCCGCCGCCGTCTACGACGCCTGGCAGGCGGTGGTGGACGACGCCGGGCTCGGCCACTACCGGCGCCACCATTGCGGCTACATGGTCGGCATCTCGTTCCCGCCCACCTGGACCGGGGCCAACAAGGTGGTGGGGCTGCGCGCCGGCTCCGATATGGCGATCGAAGCCGGCATGAGCTTCCACATCATGTCGTGGTTGATGGGCAGCGGGCAGGGCGACTTCTTCGTGTCCAACTGCGTGCTGCTGGGACCGGACGGGCCGGAGGTGCTGACGACCACGCCCTCCGTGCCGGTGCGGTAGGCAAGCGCGACTCGAAGCGGAGGGATACTCCGCGCCGCCGAGAAGTCAGACTGTGAAATCGAAGGGGCGTACGTACGTTTCTTAGATCAAACGTACACTAGCGCACGTACACGTGCACCTCAGGGCCTTCCACATTGCCCGGAGCCGACGAAATGGTGGCGCGCGACGGCGGCAGGCCGAGATCCACCAGGGTGCGCAGCACCTCCTGGGCGCGGTTGCGCGCACGGTTGGCCGCCAGCGCCACATCGCCGGGGCTGCCGCCCTGCGGGCTCACCGCCACCACGTCGAACACCGCCTGGGGCCGCCGGTCCAGCGCCCCGCTGACCGCCTGGTAGAGCGGCTGGGCATAGTCCACGCTGTCGGTGGTGAAGCGAATCACCACCAGCGGCCGCTGACCGGTGTTGGCGCCGATGGTGCTCAGCTCGGGCGAGCGCGCGGCCGAGGCGAGCTGCGGCACCGAGGTGATGTAGGCGCGGTTGGCCAGGCTCAGGCCATAGAGTTCGCCATTGTTCACCGCCACCTGCAGCGTTTGCAGGTTTTCCCGCTCGTTGGAGAGGTAGGTGGTCTGGCGATTGAGGTCCTCGCTCAGCTCGCTCAGCAGCCGGTCGATCAGCACCACGGTGCGATTGACCTCATCCTCCAGGATGTTGAGGTTACGGTGATCCTCGTCCACCGCCCCGGTCAGCCCGTAGGTGGCGCGCACCGATTCCAGCAGGAACGCCGCGGTGGCGCTGGTGCTGGCCACATCGGTGGCAAGCCCGTTCATCGAGGAGATCAGGGTGCCGAACCGCTCCAGCTCCGTCTGCGCCTGGCCGAACTGCTGCACCAGGATGGGATTGCCGGGGGTGGTGCCCACCTGCAGGCGGGCGTTGATGGCCGCCACTAGGCCGAAATAGTCCTGTGCGGTGGAGATGCTTTCGGTGCGGATCTGCTGCAGATCGGCATTTTCCTGGCCGATGGAGCCCTGGAGCTGGGAAAGCTGGGCCTGCAGGTCCTGTACGCGGCCGCCGACGGCCGTGCCGGTGTCGCTGCCGAAGGTTACGCCGCCCGGTTGAAATTCCGTGGTGCCCAGCGCCAAGCCGGGAGCGGGAGAGGCACTGGCGCCGCTGGCGATCGGATCGATTTCCGAGGAGGTTTGATTGGCGCAAGCGGCAAGGCCGAGGACCAAGCTGGTCCAGATCGCCGCCCGCATGGTGATCCCTGACTTCATCATCCGCGGCAGCGCCTCGTATTCGGAATGGTGACCGGCACCCTTAAGGAACGCCCAGACCATAACAGACCGCCCGGCCAGCGTCACATCCTTACCGAGCGGCCCGGGACGGGGCCCCAGGGGTCGAATCGTGCTGCCCGCAAGCTGGGAGACTTTAGGGATCAGCGCCCGTGGCAACAAGCGCGAAACCGCTTTGCCGGCGTTGATGCTTGCAACATCGGTCCAGTTTGGCTATCACCCCGGCTCCGCAGCCGACCGTATCGCGCCGGCGGCCCGGTGCGCCCATAGCTCAATTGGATAGA
>JAGQRL010000158.1:0-18014 GCA_020425485.1 Rhodospirillaceae bacterium | reverse complement strand
AGGAGGTTAGGGGTTCGAATCCTCTTGGGCGCGCCATTTAAATCAATAAGTTATGAGATTTCGGCGAAAGCCAATTGGCGATTTAGGTGACATTCTAGGCGACAAAATCGCTAAGGCAACATGGCTGCGGTGCGCTGCCGCACTAAGCTGAAACAGAACGCGTTTCCCAGAATTCGGACCACCCGACAGCACCGCCGCATCACCGCTCACCTCGGCGCCTATGCTGGTGAGATGGCATGGCGCGAGGACCACCGCCGCATGCCCAACGGATCCCAGTTCAATGCCGTCATCGGTGCTGCGATGGCGTTGCCTGTGTCCCGGCAGTGGGCGGGATATTGGCAGCGGGAGGCTGTGATTGACTGGAAGTTGCACAAGAGTCAGCATTCGTGCCGCAGATACATCGCGAGCAGAACCATGGCGACCGATTCGACGCCTCCACGGATATCCCTGCTACTAGTTCAGCATGAGATTGAACGAGATGTAATTCCGCAACGTGTCCGTGATGGGTACATTGACGCGACATCTATGTGTCGGGCGGCCGGGAAGATGATGAAAAACATGGTGTCATTGTTGGTGGCGAGTACTCTCGTCCTCGCTTGTGCTTCCACCGCGCCGATGACGCCACCTGCTGGCGAAAGGCCACCGCAATACACCACTCGTCAGAACGTCGAGGTCACTGACAGCAACTTCGAGCAAGTCGTGACCTTCGCGGGAATTGAGGCAGTTGAGTTCAACGACACGGTCCAAGGCGTCCCGGACGACCGGTATTGGTTAAGCTCCCTTGTCGAGCGCAATACGGGACTCGCAGCCCACAGAGTAATTCTACTTGAAACCTACGTAGATGACTGGCGGTTTTACAACCGCGCCACTGACGATCAAGCGGTCAATTTGGACTTTGTTTTAGTAGAGCGGGGCGTTCTTTCTTGTTCCGGCCGATCACCGCACTGCCATCACTTTGAAGTGGTGAGTGCAGTTTTGCCTGATGGCTACCTCCGGTCGCGGCAATCCGGGTTCAGCGTGCAGTTTGCATCCCGTACTGGCGACCGGTTGGTCGTAGACATTGCACCCGCGATGATATCCGCCCAACTCGCAGCAGTTGACCACTGGCGGCAATCCAATCTGTAGTCGATCTTAAGGTCTGCCAAAATGGCCGACCTTGGCATTCCGGCCGATCTCGACCACCGCCCATGTGTTGGCCGTCCGATTGCCGCACCGTTGGCACCGTAGGCGCGTCTCCAGCGTTACCAGGCGGCTATAGTCCGGCCAGCGTAGGCGGCACGATAGGCCAGTGAACCCTGTCCGCAGCGACGTACGTTCCGCGCAGGTCTCAGTGCCGCAGGGCGTGTCGGATGTGCTGAATCGGGCTATGCTGCCATCAGTCTAGAGCATTTTGTCCTCAAGCTGGTCCAGCCCACTCCCCCACCCGGCTACCCAATATTTTACAATGGGTTGGGCGGCCGGGTGGGGGAGTGGGCCGGAACCGATTCAACAAGGCGCGAAAGCGCCCTAGAACAGAAGCAGAGTTGGCGACAGGCGCGCGCGAGCGCTGCGGCCGAACACAGGAGCCTTCGACGAAGGAGGCTGGGAAATCGAATCAAGATTTCTTGCTGGCACGCAGTGTGTAATGGAACGGATAATAGGTCACTGAAAGAATGAATATACCTCGCGAACCATTGAAATTATTAAGGAAAAGAGCATGAAGATCTTATTTTCAACATGCATATATTTCGCAATTTTCAGTAGCTATTGTGGAATTGCTGCAGCTCAAATGTCCAACCATGAGGCCGCTCAGGGACTTAGAGAATTATACTTCGAACTGCAATCATTTCGTTATACCACACACTTTCATTCTGTGGGGTTTGGTCGGTGCTGTGAATATAGCCAATGGCGCGACCAAGTTGAATATGTCGATGGCCAAGTCGATCGGCGTCAATTCTATGCTGAATTCGGATTTTCTCCAAGAGAGTTAATTTCTATTGGTCTAGTCTATACTTTAAATCTCGGCGTGGACGATGATATATCGGCTTATAGCGATGAGCAAATACGACAAGGTTTAGGAATAGATTAGCACGCCCGACAGGAACTCCAAAAAAGAACGACCCATTCTGCTTGCTCCGTTGTTCCGTACGACGGTGACGTCCACCCATATCAGAGGGCGAACTACGCTCAAGGAGTGCCTTGATATCTCTAGACTTTCCGGTGACGGTGCAGGTCGCTTTGTCTCCGATCACGGCGAGCTCAACTCGATGAGGTCATTGAAATTGCTCATGTATTCAGCGTGGGCGAGGCCACGCAGTTGATTTCACGGGGTTTTGCGGACCGGCCAGGGTGCGGGATCTCGATCACGCTGTTGAAATCGTTGGGCTATCTGGCCGGGGGGCTGACTCAGCTAGGCATCTGTTTGGGTTTCCCCGCTGGCGTGACATGCGAGCGTCGGTGTCACGATCCCCTGCAATGTTCCCGCGACAGCCCTACGTCTCCAATGTTCTCTTTTCATAGACGTTTGCGATTTTTCGACCGTCCCAGACATAGGATAGGTGCCGTTCCTGCCGTACGTTCGAAAGCAGCGGCGGCCTGAATACCGCAGCACAACTGCCGCCATCTCGGCGCAAGCTGTCATAGGCAATGCCATTCGACCCACTTTCGCGAAGCGTCTTGGCCAGACCCTGGGATGCTCCGTAGTCATCGCTTTGATAGACAAGAGGATAAGATTGCTTCTGGCCACGTAGGTCATGAAGCTGACCGTCCAAGTCTACTGCGTAGACCCTCATGTCGATTTCTGTGTGGTCCTCCGAGGTCGCACGCAGGAATCGTTCCCGATGGTACTTCGTTTCAGCTATGGCCGTTTGCAGATCGCTGGCCGCATAGAACACACCGTAGCTGCCGTCTGTGAACCGGCTACCTTGGGGGTTCCGGTGTGTGAAGGCGGCCATGATGATACTGCTATTGGGGCCGGTAATTCGATCCTGGGGGGCGACAAGCCGAATCTCTCCAACCTCATCGCGAAGCCTTGGATTGGTCAGCGACTCCAACTCAATAATCTCGTCCAAGTCGGCGGGGTCGGTCACTCGGTCGAAGAGACCGATCGGCGGAAAGCGGCTTGAGATAATCCGCCAACAGGGTCTCCATTCGACGCGAGCAACCGCTGGCGTCATGCCCAGCCGCCCCGTTCAGCGTCGAGGTATTGGCGCACAACAAACAGGTCGGCGACCTGTCCTGACAGCATACGATCAAGCGCGGACCGGCCGCCGAACGGCAAGGCAGTGTTCGGCCGCTTTACCCATTCGTCCGCCGCCCTTTCGTTTGGCAATAGGATTTGGAGCGCCTTGTAGATTCCAAGAATATAAGAAATGCGCTCTAGTGTGTCCTTCGACAGAACGGTATTCGGATCGCTTCTCCACTTGTAAAAAGTTGATCTGGCGACTCCGCCAAGGAGTTTTATTTGCTCTTCAGCCGACAGCTTCCAAAGATCGGCGATGCTGAAGAACGTGCGAAGCGCCGGGCCTGAAAGACCCTTCCGATCAGTCGTCGTCGCTGCGAGTGCTCGTGCAACCATGGCTTCCTCCAAGATCGGACCATCATCTCTAATATGTCCGTTCTCGGACAGGATGCAAGGCGTTTCCCAGCGCGAGGCTCCGACTGGTGCGTGAGTGGCCTACTCGATATCTGCCCTAGACCCTCCCAGTAAGCCGCTTCAAATGTGTCTGCCTCCCCTACCGGCTGCGCCGGCTAGCTTCCTGATAAAGCGCGGGATTTTCTTCGCAGGCCCGAGTAAAAGCTTGTGCAGCGGACATTTCGGGGTGGCGCATTCGGACACCCTGCGCACGCTCGCGCAGCTCGTCCCACAGCTTATCGGTGCCGTCGTTCACCGAGCCCCTGCGCCGCATATCGTCAGCCGCCCGCTTGGCCAGCTCGTCCGCTTCCCGATAGAGCCGGTACAAGCCCGGCCCTTCCGGCTCAGCGCATGCCTTGGTGAAAGCCTGGGCTGGGCTGAGGCCGGGGAAGCGCCTCTGTCCGATGAGGGCCAATGTGGCCAAGGCGGACTGTCGAGCCTCAGTCGCGGCCTTAGCAATCTGCTCGTAGTTCATTGTATGTTCCCTTCTATTTGTGGTGACGGCCTTGCGCGCCTGCGCCTGCACGGCGAGCGCGACGGCTTCGTCCAGCGTCTTGTCGAAATCGGATCGCGGCTGGGTGTCCCGCTTGAACAGGGCAATCTTCGCGCCCGGATTAGCGGGGGCATCCACGGCCGAAACTTCGTTGATCCGCAGTCGGCGGAGCAACTTCGCGCCGCGTCTCAGCGTCGGGTCGTTCAGGTCTAGGTCGGTCATTCGGCTGCCTCCGCTGGTTCCCCGGCTTCGGCCGTTTCGTCGTCGGCTTCGACCAGCTCGGCTGCATCGTCCGGCTCCGGCTCAGCGTCCACCGGGTCCAGCAGATCGCCCAACACCGTCGGGCCGGCCCACCGCGCCATGGACGCGGCCAGCGGCAAGCGCCGATCCAGCCCCACCAGCTCCACGCCCAAGGCCTGTGCCAAGTCAAAGTTCACGTTCTGAACGGCCGCCCGGAGCGCGTAGCCGTTATGCGTGTAGACAATCGTCGGAGATGCGACGGGAACAACATCTTCAAACCTTGCCGATTCAATATCAAGCCGGCGGAATTCTTGCCACTTTGCAGACAATTCGGTCAATGTGCCGTCAATCTTCTTGGCTACTTCGTGCCTCGCGCGCATCAACTTATGGCATGCCTCGATCCGGGCGCGCTTGTTTTCTTCCGATTCGTGCTTTTCGGCTTCCACCAGGCGACACCGGGCCGCCTTCAATGCCAGCCCGCCGTTCTCAACTTGGCATTCCAACGCGGAGATGCGCGCCACCAACTTCGCCAGAGCGGTTTCGGCCTTAGCGTCGCCGTCGGCGGCGGCCAGCGCCAAGTCGCCACGTTCGGCTTCCAGCTTGTCGAGTTCGATAAGGCTCTGATCTTGGGCGGCTTCCAGCTTGGCGATGCGTTCGCGCCACTGTTCAGCGGTAAGTTGTTCGGGCATCAAACGTCCTTTCAATGGTGGGGTGTGCCCCCAGCGGCGGGAGGAACCGCCGGGGGCCGGCGCCTGCGGTGGAGACGCCCCGCGGCGCCCGCCTGCTGGTGTCGGCAGCAGACCACAATAAATTACTTGTCGCGTCTGGCAGTTGCACCCTAAAAGACTGCCTACAATTTAGCTTTAATATCAACGTGTTATGAAGACTGACACATTCTCGCCGCATTCTGTGCTTCGGCCTTGGATGGTCAGGTGAAGTATCCAGGCCCCAAGATCTTGCGCAGTTCGCGCGGTACTTCCACGCCAAGCGACAGGATTTCCCAAGCAAACGCTTCGGGCGTGCCTGCAACCTCTTCAGGAACCCGCGGAAAATCCGCATGCCGACGCCAACCGGTGCGGGCGTAGCGATCTAAGACGCGGTGGATTTGGCGGGCCGCGGCCGTGTCGGACAAGGCGGGGAAATGCCTTTCGCGCATCTGGCGTAGCAGCCCGTCGCGGCGTTGGCGCAATAGGGCGGACGGCGACGGCAGTCCGGCATCTGCCGGCGGGTGCATGTGCCCAAAGGCGGACGCCATGGCGAAACACCATGAGATGTCGGACGACGGCGCGATGTCAGCGAGCTGCTGCTGTAGGTTTGCGAGGCGGCGGCTCACTGCCAATCCCCGCTGAAAACTGACGCGGCGCCGTGCGCTCCATCGCTTCGCCATGTCGGATTCGCGACGAAGGAAGGGGCGGCCAGCCGGTGCTCATGGCGCACGGATTCCAATGCCAGCAGCACCGCACCGGCACCCGCATTGGCCACGTCGTCTTTGCCATTCGGCGGGTGGTCAATGCTATCCCGGCCGCCGCGCGCGGTGCGCCTCTCCAGCGCAGCCAACTGGCGGATCAAGGTCTTGTTGTCCAACAAGTCGACCCGACCGCTGTTCAACGCGGGCAGTGTTTCTGCGTAGATCGCAGGCTTAGACTTGTCCGCCACGCGGTATTCAATGCCGTGCTTGCGGAACTGCTCGCGCGGCCATTCTCCACCATATCGATCCCCAGTGACCCGCCCGCACCGGTAGGACTTCAGAACGGCGGCAAAGTCGGTCACCACCGCTTCCGGGCTGAACGGCGGCCGGCGCTCGCGCACCAGGTCCAGGACCGCCTTGCCAGCCTCCAAATGGGCAATGCCTAAGGTCATGCTGTCCTTAGAACCACCGCTTGGATCGACGAAGGCGACGTACCGGGTGTCGGGCAGCGGCGGGCGTTCGAACAGATCCGGCGTGACCAGGGCGTCCAGGACATCCCGGCTGATGTAGCTTTCGATGTCAGTTCTGAACTGGGCGCCGAATTCTGCCGCCGCCTTGGCCGCATCGCGCGCCTCCGCTCGTTCCACTATTTTCGGATCTAGGCTGGGGTTCATCACCAATGACGGCGCCTGAACCACCAGCGTGTTCGGATCGTCCGTCCCGTAGCAGTCGCGCCACGTCTCAAAGAGCACGCCTTGGCGACGATACGGTGAACTGATCCCCACCAGCAGCCCACCCGGCAGCATGGCCGGCCGCACCGCGTCTAGAATCTCGTGATCGGGATTGGCGCCGTCGTCGAACCAGAAGGCTAGTTCATCGGCGATCACCGCGGCGAAGGTGAAACCACGGATACCCCTGAAAGTGGCCGTCTTCACAGTCACTTGCGTGCGGTTGTTAAATGCGATGGCGTCTGTGGTCTCGTTTGTCACCATCCGCGAAATGAGTGGCGTCGACTTCACCGCGCCGGAGGCGTACCGCGCGAGATTGCGAGCCTGCTCCCTGTCGGCGGCCAGCAGGGCGACGGTGGCGATCTCCCCCGGTGCAAGCCGCGGCGTCCAGTCCATCCCAGCGGCCATGAACACACCGAGGCTCGCGGCGATGCGCGACTTGCCGCCGCGCCTGCCGGCGACGCACCACAACTCTTCAACCTGTTCGGCCGGAGGCTCCCGCCCGCCCGCTACTTGATCCCAGATCGGCCGCTCGGCTTCCGCCAGCGGTTGCCCGAAGGCCGCACGCATTACGGCGCGCCAGGGCAGCCAACTGTCGGCAGGGGTGAACAGCGGCCCGAACACTCGCTGATCGCGCATGGCGTCGGGGAACTTCATGCGTCGTCCCCACGGGCGGCAAGGTAGCTGGCAAGATCCGGTGTGACGTCTTTCGGATACCGCGTCTTGTCGATGCCTAGGCTTGACAAGACCCTGCACAGCGAGGCGGTCAACCTTGTGTAGCGGTCGGTTTCAACCTCCGTTCCGCCCACCAAAGCCCCTTCCAAATCTTCAAGCTGAACGGCTAGACCAGCAGCGCGCCGGCAAAGTTGTGCCTGCGCAGCGCCGATCTGATCGTCCCCTCCAAGATCGGAAACCATGTCGTAGTAGATGTCCCTAAAACGCCTGGCGAGCACACCGCGGCCATCGGTGCCGGGCAAGAACAGTCCCGTCCCATTGGTGATGCGGCTGCGTGTTGTGGGCGAGCGGGTGGCTTTGTCCTTACTATCAACGGGCATTTGAACCTCCAAATCTGAGCATTTTGTCGCCTGCGGTGTCGCCTGCAATTCGGCCATATGGCATATATAGTGGGGATTGGCGTCCGATATCACAAGATCTGCCACAGATAGCACTCGGTTTCTCTGATGATGTATCAGATGCTTCAGATGCTGCGGCGCAAGATCGTCCCGGTATGGGATTAAATTCGCTGGAAGGGTGGACACGTACATCTGCCCCCATAGCCTGGTTTCACCTAATCCGATCCACCCGTGACGCGTGACGTGACCGTGACATGTCACGCGGAGTCACGCTTCGGCATTGGTCGGACAGCGTGACGTGACGTGACTCCCCCCCTTATAGGGGAGTCACGCCGTCACGCCCCGATGCCGCGTCACACCAGGTCGGCGGTACAGGCCAAACATGGTGGTCACGGACAACCACGGCGCTGCGATGAACCAAGCCATCCTTGAGCCGCTTGAAGGACTGGCGCTTGGCGCTGTCGTTCGCTCCGGTGACGATCTCCCGACCGACCAGTTCGGCCTTCCACTCACTGGTGGGGACGGCCTTCTGCGGCCCGTCAAATCCGGCAGCGTGGATGGTGGCAGGGCTCGCCAGCATCAGGGCGTGCAGCGCGTCCATCGCTTGCCGTTGGGCAGTGGTCAGGGTGCCGCGCTTCTTGGCAGGCGCCTCGGCGTCGACGACAACACACGACGTAACCGGGTCACCGTTCGGGCTGGTGCCCAGGTCGACCACCTCCAACGCGAACGGGAAAGTCTGCCCAGCCTCCAGGTCCTTCTGTTCCAACACCGTGGCCGTTTTCGTGGTCCCGTTGGATTCCACCTGGATCAGGGTATCGCGGGCACCGCGAAGCGAGCTGTGACCGCGGGCGCCACGGGTCGCATCCTTGCCGGAGTGGTGAACCAGCAGCACGTGTGCACCGGTTTCGGTCCGGATCTGATCCACCGCGGCGATGAGCTTTCCCATGTCGACACCCGAGTTTTCGTCGCCCACACCGAGGCACCTGGCCAGGGTGTCGACCACGATCAGCCGCGGTGCCGCTTCGGCCATCTGGGCAGCCTCGCGGGTGATGCGGATGAGGTCATGCACGTCCTCGGTGTCGGTCAGGTCGAACGCCCGAGGCAGCAGCCCGAACGGCCCGGCGGCATCCTCAAGCCCGTGCTGGCGGAGCCATGCGGCGATGCGCTTCTGCGTGCCGAGCCCGCCTTCGGCGGCCACGTAGACCACGAGCCCCTGGTCTACCGCGCGCCCGCGCCACGGCATGCCGAACGCGACATGAAGGGCCAAATCGAGGGTAAAGAAGCTTTTGCCGCAGCCGGGTTCGCCGAACAAAACCCCGAAACCGCCAGTAGGCAGCAGACCTTGGACGACAGTCGGGGTATCCACCACAGGGTCGATATCGGCCAACCAGATCAACCCCGGCAAAGGCCGGTCCTGGGAACTTCGGATGTCGATGGCCGTTGCGCTCATGCCGCGGCCCTCCCGGTGTCCACGGCGATATTCAAGCGAGGCATTGCCGCCTGCCACCGTTGGGTCAACCAGCGGGCCGTCGCGGGCGTATCTGCCGTTGCCTGCACGACCCCACCCAAGAGCCCGATCAGGTTGGCATCGGATGCAAGCAAACACACATCCAACGGGTGGTCAGCCCGGAGCCACGCCAGCGGGTTGCCCATCACGCGGACCGGCTCGCCATAGATCCTGGCGTGCCACAGCCCGTCGCCGCCAAGCACTTCGGCCGCGCCGGTACGCAACCACCACTTGGCGGGGGCCGAAGGCCGGAACGCCACCAAGTCGACCAGCGCGCCGGCTTCGATGACCGGACACACGACAGCCCGCCGTCCACCCGGTTCCGGCGTCCAAAACGCCTCAGTGGTAGCGATGCTCGCGGCCCCAAGGGCGCCGTCCACGCGGGCCGCCGGGATGCCGTAACGACCGACCAATGCCGCCCCTTCAACCTCACTCAAATCCTCGCGCGCTACACAAAATTCCTCGAACAGATCATTGACAAATGTTGCCTGTTTGTTCATATAGAAGCCCTCCGAAAATGCTCTGACTATCCCGATGGGGTCGCGTGTCGCCGCGGCCCCGTCGTATTTTCGGCGGTGTACGTCATGCCGACTGCGCCCGCCGCGCCTCCTGAACACGGGCAGCGAGCCAAGCATCGAATTCGTTCGCATCGAAGACGACGCTCCGGGCGCTCAAGTAAATCTTGCGCGGGAACGTCGAATCATGAGTTCCCATGTGGTCAATCCACCGGGCAGAGCGCCGGGCGATTTTCGCAGCTTCCTGCCGGGAGTAGAAACGCGGGGCGCTGCTGGTGAAATCGTGAACGGTCACGGCGTGTCCCTTCCTTGTTGCCAATGCGCTTCGTTGCGCACAATGGAAGGTGTGTCTGTCCGATCACTTTGTCATTGAATTCAAATACTGGTGCTAATTAAATTCAATCGGGATCGTGGGGTGGGAAGAGGTGGTGGTCGATCAAGGCATATGGATTGGCCACGCCGTGACGTTCAACCGCCTTGTATTCTCCCGCCCGTTCGTCAGGGCTCATTTCTGCAAGCCGGTCGTAGTTGTCGCGCAAGTATTCCGCATAAAATGCTCGCGCCTCGTCCTCTAGCTTTCGCCTCGCCTTGTACGCTCGATCCTTTGGTTGGCGCCAAAGCTTGATCCGATTGATCCCCTTGCTCGGTTTTGCAAATCTGTCCAGCCGAGCAACCAAGCCCCGCGCGAGGTTCTGAAGTTGCTCGTCGTCATCAGAGAATGCGCGGGTGGGATGAAGGGCCTTCACAATCTGCTTCGCGGCGTGGAACTCGGAGCAACCGTGTTTATTGGCGTACTCCACCACGGCAAGGGCGTCCTGGTACGAGTAGGTCGTTGGGCGACCAGGCTTGTTTTTGGGCTCCCTCAGCACGCGCTTGGCGATGCTCAGGTGGTCCGCCTCGGGATACCGCCCCGCTAGTGCCTCCAGTTCCGTCGCGAACGCCTCTTCGTCCGTCATTCCGCACCTGCCCGCAATGGAACCGCCGTAGCGTCAGCAGCGGGGTCGAGTAGCCGTCCCAGGTGCTGATTCCAGAGGTCGAGCGCGTGTCGGCGCTCAACCCAGTAGGCATGCCGATTGTAGATGGCAGCAACGCCGGAGACCGAGCCGGTGCGGTGGTTTAGCAACCTCTCCACGACGTGAATCGGCACATTCATTCTGGCTAGGCCGGTAGCAACGGACCGCCTGATGTCATGGATCGTCCAGTGCGGCATGGGCTCCACATCCTCAGGGCCTTCCGCAACCGCAGGGCGCGCCTTGGCCATGATACCGTCCAGCCGCTTCTTGCTTGCCGAGAATGCGCTCAGGGCATTGTCGCCGCGGGCTGTGATGATCCACGGCGCTGGCTTCATAATCCGTTTGCCGCCCTTGCCCTCGACTTCGATCTCGAAGCGCGGCGTAGCGGCCAGCACCTGCATGGCCAAGTCATTCAATGGAAACTGATGCTCGGTAGCGTTCTTGCTCCGCGCGGCCGGGATCGACAACTTCCGCTCCGCCCAATCAATGTCAGCCCATTGTGCTTCGGCGATTTCGGAGCGCCGGGCGCCGGTGCAGACCAGCAACTTGACGAGGGTGCCGAAGGGATGGCCAAGGGCTTCCGCTGCCCTCCAGATCTCCGCAATTTCGCTGTCGTTCAGCACCCTGTCGCGGGATTTTTCCGGCGACGGCTTTTTCACCGCTGCCATCGGGCTTGCGCCGATCACGGCGTTTTCCACCGCCCAGCGAAACAGCCTGCGCATGTGGGCGTGCAACCTGTTCGCCATGACCGGCGCCGGCCGGTCGGCCACACCGTTTAGCAGCGCCACCACCTCCCGCGCGGTGATCTCGTCAATCGGCCGGTCGGCCCATCTTTCGCACTCCTTTTCAAGGAGGCGCCGCACTTCCGCGGCACCGCGATTTCCCGACTGGTCGCGGCGGAGGAATTCCTGCAACACCGCACCAAAGGTGTCCATCGCCCGCCGCTGCCGTTCTACCTCTGCGGCGCGGGCTTCTTCCTCGCGCCGCGCCACGGGATCGATACCGGACTTGATCTGGCTTACAATCCTGGCGGCCTCGGCTCGCGCTGCCACCAGTGCATCACCCGCGGCCTTGGTCGCTGCGTCCTTATCGTGGTCCGGGTCGCGCCGGTATTCGCCGACCCTGATCCGGCGCATCTTCCCGGAGACCCGCGTGTTCAACACGAATGTTTTGCTGCCGCCGGCACCGACGCGCAGCGACAACCCTGCGCCGTCGAACTTTTCAATCTGCCCGGTTTTTGGCGGGTTGATGTTCTCGACGGCGGCGGCGGTTAGACCCCTTCGGCGCATATCAGGAGACCTCCCTAGGTGACAAATAGGCGACAAAATGGGATTCTTCCCCTGCGCCCTATGTCGCCTAATGTAATCTCGGTATCACCTAGAATCAATGCATCAAGGGAAGTTATGGCGGTTCGTCCCCTGATGTTTCCCTTCCTTGCAAGACATAAATCCTGACTACGGATCAGGAGGTTAGGGGTTCGAATCCTCTTGGGCGCGCCATTTCCTCCGAAAATGCCCTGCGCGCGTTGTATGTGTTCGGACTGCGTCCGTTGGGGCGCGCCATTGCTCCTGTCGTCGGACTGTCGATCCCGAGTCTCTCTATAATGGTCGGACGTCGTCCGATGGAGCACGCCATATCTCCGTAGGGCTGGCGGATTGGCGTGGAACGCACTCCCCATTCAGTCCGCCTTGGCCCGCCCCCGATCCGGCCGCCGGCATGTCGCCCCCTCCCAGGCGCTGGCACGACGGGTCCCGTTCCGGCGGATCGACACCAGACCGGCTCGCGTGCCTTCCCCCAAAATCATGGAAAGACAACGTGACAGCCGCCGGCCGTTGTCACAGGCTGGCCGGGGCATGCCGGAACAGGGGGATCGGCCGATGGAAATCTGGATCATCGTGGGGATCGTCGCGGTCCTGGCCGTGGTCTTCGTCGTCATCTACAACCGCCTGGTGCGGCTGCGGAACGGCTATCGTAACGCCTTTTCGCAGATCGACGTGCAGATGAAGCGCCGTCACGACCTGATCCCGAATCTGGTCGAGACCGTGAAGGGCTATGCCAAGCACGAGCGGGAAACGCTGGAGGCGGTGATCGCCGCCCGCAATCAGGCCGAAAAGATCCGCGAAAAGCTGGCCGGCGCCGTCGGCGATGCGCACACCATGGCGCAGCTCGGCCAGGCGGAAGGCATGCTGGGCAGTGTGCTGGGCCGGCTGTTCGCTCTGTCGGAAGCCTATCCCGACCTCAAGGCCAACGAGAACTTCCAGCAGCTCCAGGAAGAGCTGACGTCGACGGAAAACCGCGTCGCCTATGCGCGGCAGGCCTATAACGACGCGGCCATGACCTTCAACAACGTGGCCCAGACCATCCCGTCGAACATCGTCGCCGGGCTCGCCGGCTTCAAGTCGGCCGGGATGGTGGAATTCGAGGACCGCGAAGCGATCGTCGAGGCACCCAAGGTCTCCTTCGGCTAAGGCGGTCGTCCCGTGGAACGGGTGTTCGACTTCCGGGCCCAGCAGTCCGCCTCCCGCCGCGGTACGGCGCTGCTCGTGCTGCTGTTCGCGGCGCTGACGGCCGTGGTCGGCGGGGCGATCGGGGGGGCGGTCGCCATCGCCTTCACCTACCGGCGCGACGAGATCCGCATCGACGAGTACGAGCCGAGCACGGCCATCGTTCTCGGCCTGCTGGCCTGCGGCGTGATCATCGCCATCGCGTGGATGCGCTTTGCCTCGTTCGGCGGGGAGGGCACGCGGGTGGCGCGGACCCTGGGCGGCGAGGAGATCCACGAGACGACGACCGACCTCGACGAGAAGCGGTATTTCAACATCGTGGAAGAAATGGCGATCGCCAGCGCCATGCCCCGGCCGGCCGCCTTCGTGATGCGCGGGGAAGACGGGATCAACGCGTTCGCCGCCGGGTCCGACCCCGAACGTGCGGCGGTCGCGGTGACCCGCGGGGCCCTGACACGGTTGAGCCGCGAGGAGCTGACCGGGGTGGTGGCGCACGAATTCTCCCACATCGCCAACCGCGACAGCCGGCTGAACATGCGCCTGATGGGCATGGTGTTCGGGCTGATGGCGCTGTGGGTGGCCGGCCGCACCATGCTGCAGGCCTTCCGCTTCACCGGACGGCGCAGCGGCGGGCGCAGCCGCGGCAACGGGGGCAAGGCCATCGCCATCGTCATGATCGTGGCGGTCACGCTCGCGGTCTTCGGGTTCCTCGGCATGATGGCGGGACGGCTGCTGCAAAGTGCGGTGTCGCGCCGCCGGGAATACCTGGCCGATGCGACGGCGGTGCAGCTCACCCGCGATCCCGTCGGCCTGTCCGCAGCGCTCAAGCGCATCGGCTCGGAGTCGCACGGCAGCCGGGTGGTGAACGCCCATGCCGTGGAGGCGCGGCACATGTATTTCGCCAACGCCTCCGGCTCGATCTCGTCCTTCGGCGGCGTGCTGGCCACCCACCCGCCGCTGATCCGGCGCATCACAGCGCTCGACCCCCAGTTCGATCCGGCAACCGACCCGATCTGGCTGGGCATGGCGCCGCGGCACGAGGACAAGGCGGATGCCGGCGCGGAGCCGCCCCAGGAAACTGAGCCCACCGCCGGGCCGCCGCGGGAAACCACCGCCAGCGCCGGCCCCTGGGGCTGATCTGCCGGCGGGCGGAAAGGCGGACCCCAGCGGCCGGTATCGCGGTACCGGAGTTGCCCGGGTTGCGCGGTAGCGGCGGTCACGCGAAGATTGGCATCCTCACAGGTCGCCACGCGAAATCATCCGATTTGGGCGTCGAATTGCGGGAGGTCGAAACCCGCAGGTCGGCGGCTGGTGGCAGCTTTCCCACGGAGATCGACGACAATGGCAAAATGGGGCAAGGCCAAGCCGCTTGAATGGCGGATCGTGCTGACCATCCTGATCCTGGTTACGGCGGCCTTCTCGTGGTTTGCGGTGAACGCCATGGTCGGCGCGCAGTCGGCGCGCGAGCAGCTGCGCGCGGTCGGCGTGGAGGCCAGCGGCACGGTCACAGGCCGCCGGATGGAGGAGCGCGAAATCCGCCGCGAACGGAGGGGCACCGGTCTGCACGACCGGGATCGGTTCGAGGTCACGGTCCGCCAGGAATACTATGTCGACTACCGTGCCGTGACGCCCGACGGGGTGGAGATCGCCGGGTCGTGCGGCTCCGACCGCGGCCTGTACGACGCCGCCACGATCGGCGATCCGATCGAGATCCTGTTCGATCCGGCCGATCCCAGCCACAACGATTGTGCCAGCCAGCTCGTCGAGGAGAACGATGCCCCGGGTTGGCTCTTCCTGATCCTGCGCTTCATCTGGGTGGTGCCGCTGGTGATCTTCGTGGTCATCGAGCGCAGCTACCAGAAGGCGCAGCGGGACCAGCGCTGGGCGTGAGTGGGGCTCGGTAGCGCTTCGCGACACTCGCAGGGATGAAGACAGCCCCGCCTGGCTGCGCGGTGGGCGGCGGCGATCGCGGCAGACCGTCGATGACGGCAAGGCTGCCATCTGCGCCATGGCCACGCCGTTCCATCTACTGGGCGTGCCGAACTCGGCCTATTCTGCCGCTCCTCAGTGGCGGATCGGCCGCCCGAATGGCCCAGATGAGACGTATCCGGTGACCCTGATCGAGGACGGCGCTTTCCGACCGATGGCCGAGCTGTGGCCCCTGCAGCAGCGCGCCTGGGAGATGCAGGCGGCCCATGTGGCGGCCCATTCCGGCTTCTACCGCACCCTGTGGAACGGGGCGGCCCCGCCCAAGGACCTGCGCGACCTGGCCTGCCTGCCGCTGTCCGACAAGTCGCAGCTCCGCCTCTCCCAGGCAGCACACCCACCCTTCGGCGACTATCTGGCCACGCCGCGCCGCACAGTGAACCGGCTGCACCGCACCTCGGGCACCACGGGCCAGGCGATGAACCTGGCGCTGTCTGAGCGCGATTGCCGGATCACCGCGGAGGTGGGCGGCCGCTGCCATGCCGCCGCCGGGCTGACGCCGGACCACACGGTGGTGCATTGCCTGAACTATCAGATGTGGATCGGCGGACTGACCGACCACCTGACGCTGGAGGCGACCGGGGCGATGGTGGTGCCCTTCGGCGTCGGCGGCACGGAACTGCTGATCCGCACCATCAGGGAGGTGGGGATCGATGCGATTTCCTGCACGCCGTCCTACCCGGCGGTGCTGGAGCGGGTGCTGGCGGAGAAGTTTCCCGGCACCGCGCCGCGCGATCTGGGGCTGAAGCTGGGCCTGTTCGGCGGCGAACCGGGGCTGGACAGCCCGGCCCTGCGCGAGCGCATCCGCGCCACCTGGGGAATGGAGCCGCGCAACGCCAACTATGGCGTGTCGGACGTGCTGTCCAACTTCGCCGCCCAGTGCGAGCACGACATGCGCCTGCACTACATGGCGGCCGACGTGCTGTGGCCGGAGCTGATCGACCCGGAGACCAGCCAGCCGCTGGCGCTGGCCGCCGGGGCCGAAGGCGAACTGGTGCTGACCCATCTGGTGCGCGACTGCCAGCCGCTGGTGCGCTTTCGCACCGGCGACATCATCGCGGTGGATGAGACCGATGCGTGTGCCTGCGGGCGCACCGGGTTCCGCTTCCGCGTGATCGGGCGCAGCGACGACATGGTGGTGGTGCGCGGGCTGAATATGTTCCCCACCATGGTTGCCGGCGTGCTGTCGGAGATCGCCGCCCTTACGGGCGACTACCGCATCGTGCTGGCCGCCCCGCCGCCCTACGACCACCTGCCGCTGCATGTGGAATGTGCGCCGGGCACGCAGCCCAGCCCGGACCTGGCGGGCTTGGTGGAAGCGGCCATCAAGGCCAAGCTGGGGGCCACCGCCCGGGTGACCGTGCTGCCGGCCGGCAGCTTTCCGGTGACCGAGGGCAAGACCAAGCGCGTGGTAAGGGACTTCGCATGAGCCAATTCACCTACGGCACGGTGCTGAGCACGCTTAAGGACGGTGCTGTGCGCCGCATCGCCCTCAATCGGCCCGATCGGCTGAACGCGATGAGCCGGGCCTTGGTGGACGACGTGGCCCGCGCCTTCGACGACGCCAACGCCGACCCCGAGACGCGCGCCATCCTGTTCACCGGCGAGGGCCGGGCGTTCTGTGCCGGCGATGACCGGCGCGACCACACCCACCCGGCGGACGAGGCGGCGGCGCGCGAGCTGGTGGACGCCATCCAGCGTGCCACCCGGGCCATCTGCTTCGGGGCGAAGCCGGTTGTCGGCGCCGTCAACGGCTGGGCGGTCGGCGGCGGCTTCGAATGGGCGATCAACTGCGACTTCTCGCTGTGGGCGGAGAGTGCGCGGGCGTTCTTTCCGGAGGTCTCTCTCAACATCTTCGTCACCGGCGGTGTCACCAGCCTGCTGCCGGCCCTGGTGGGGCTGAACGCAGCTCGCGAAATGCTGTTCTTGGGCCGGCGCTACGATGCAGCGGAGCTTGCCCGCCTGGGTGTGGCCTGGCGGGTGGTGGCGGACGCCGAGCTGGAAGCCGAAGCCCTGGCCGTGGCCCGCACGCTGGCCGGCCTGCCGCCGCTGGCCGTGCGCGCGCTGAAGCGCACGCTCAACGCCACTGCGGCGACGGATCTTCACCGCGCGCTGAGCCTGGAAACGGATGCCACGGTGGCGGGCTTCCTCGACCCGGAAACGACCCGGCGGCTGAAAGAGTTTTAGGATCTTGCAGGCGCGGGGGCGGGGCGGAGGCCCCAGCCCAATTGGCGGCCCTTACGGCACCCGGCAGCGGTCCGGCAGCGGCAGGGCCCGCGCGGCGGCGTTCTCGAACTCCGCATAGCGGCCGCCGCTCTCCCGCGGGCAGTCGCGCGCGGCACCGCTGTCGACGATCAGGGCGGCGATATCCTCGCCGGCCGGCGTCAGGCAGGTGGCCAGCGGCAGGCCGTCGCGCGTCTCGCCCGACAGCGTGCACTGCACCACACCGCCGGCATCGTCGTGGACGATGTAGGTCAGGGTCATTCTGGAGTGTTCGCCGCGGCCTTCGCCAAGCGCCGGTCCGGCAATGCCGGCGAGGCGGATGCGCGTCCCGGCCACCTCGATGGTGGTGACATCCACCACGTCGGTCACTTCGCCGTCCAGGGTTTCGGCTTCCGCCAGGGCTGCGGAGCCGCCCAGAAGGAGGCCGAAGACCAGGCCCGGTTTCAGAAATCCCGCCATATCCGTTCCTCCGCGCTGCGTTGCTGCCGGTCGGTTGCCGGGGCAAGGCGTGGCCCGGCTGCTGGCAGTCGACGGGCAAAAGGCGCTGAGAAGATGGCGGTGGCGAAGCGGAGCGGCGGTTCGGCGCGCTGCGACAGGCGGGGCGTGCCGGAGGGGCGTTGCGGATTGCGAGTCCCGATTTGCGATTTGCCAAGGTTCTCGCATCGCAATCGGCACTTGGGCGGCTGGGGGCCGGCGGCGATTTGCTGGCAG
>JAGQRL010000157.1 GCA_020425485.1 Rhodospirillaceae bacterium | reverse complement strand
ACGTGACCCACGACCAGGTGGAAGCCATGACGATGGCGGACAAGATCGTGGTGCTTCAGGCCGGCCGGATCGAGCAGGTGGGCACGCCGCTGGAGCTGTACAACACCCCGCAGAACATCTTCGTGGCCGGCTTCATCGGCAGCCCGAAGATGAACCTGATCGGCGGGGCCGAGGCGTCCAAGCACAACGCCGCCACCATCGGCATCCGCCCCGAACACATCCTGGTGTCGAAGACCGAAGGGACCTGGGCGGGCACCGTCGGGGTGTCGGAACACCTGGGATCGGACACCTTCCTGCATATCCACGGAACCGGGATCGAAGACATGATCACCGTGCGCGCGAGCGGCGAGATGGCTGTCCATAGCGGCGATACCGTGTGGCTGACGCCGGATCTGGAAAAGCTGCACAAGTTCGATGCCAACGGCCAGCGCATCGCCAGCCCGATGCTGCAGAAAGCCGGGACGTCGTAAGTGCGGCTGCAGGGCAAGGCCGCGATCATCACGGGGGCGGCCCGGGGCATCGGCCGCGCCTTTGCCGAAGCCTATGTCCGCGAAGGTGCGCGCGTGGCCATCGCCGATATCAACGCGGAAGGGGCGGCAGCCACCGCCGCGGAGATCGGCGACAAGGCGATCGCGGTGCATCTCGACGTCACCCAGCAGGCCAGCATCGATGCTGCGGTGGCGACGGTGGAGGCCCGCTTCGGCGGCATCGATATCCTGATCAACAATGCCGCCCTGTTCGACCTGGCGCCGATCGTGGAGATCACGCGGGCGAGCTACGAGAAGCTGTTTTCCGTCAACGTGGCCGGTTCGCTGTTCATGCTGCAGGCGGTCGCCAGGTCGATGATCCGGCGCGGCCAGGGCGGCAAGATCATCAACATGGCCAGCCAGGCCGGGCGGCGCGGCGAAGCGCTGGTGGCCGTCTACTGCGCCACCAAGGCGGCGATCATCAGCCTCACCCAGTCCGCCGGGCTGAACCTGATCGGCCACAAGATCAACGTGAACGCCATCTCCCCCGGGGTGGTGGACGGCGAGCACTGGACGGGCGTCGATGCCCTGTTTGCCAAATACGAAAACAAGCCCATCGGCCAGAAGAAGAAGGAAGTCGGCGCTGCCGTTCCCTATGGGCGCATGGGGGTGGCGGAAGACCTGACCGGCATGGCCGTTTTCCTCGCCAGCAGCGAAGCCGACTACATCGTCGCGCAATGCTTCAATGTCGACGGCGGACAATGGATGAGCTGAGATGAAACTCGCAAACGCCTCTCTCAACGACCTTCCCGCAAACATCCGCACGCCGGGCTACGACCGGTCCAGGCTGACGCCGGGGATCGTCCATATCGGCGTCGGCAATTTCCACCGGGCCCACCAGTCCTGGTACCTGCACCGCCTGTTCGAAACGGGGGCGGACAGGGACTGGGCGATCGTCGGTGCCGGCGTGCGGCCGCCGGATGCGCAGATGCGCGAGCGGCTGGCGGCACAGGACTACCTCTACACGCTCATCGAGCTGGATCCCGACGGCAAGTCCGCCGAGGTCGTCGGCTCCATGGTCGACTTCGTGCCGGTGGCCGACGGCAACGGCCCGCTGATCGCCCGCATGGCCGACCCGGCGACCCGGATCGTCACCCTCACCGTCACCGAGGGCGGCTACTACATCCGGCCGGACACCAAGCAGTTCGACGCCGACCACCCGGACATCCTCTACGATGCCGCCAACCCGAACACGCCGCGCACCGCCTTCGGCGCCATCGTCGCTGCCCTGCGGCTGCGCCAGCGCGGCGGGCTGGGGCCGTTCACCGGGCTGAGCTGCGACAACCTGCAGGGCAACGGGACGACCCTGCGCCAGGCCGTCGTCTCCCTGGCGCGCATGTCGGACCCCGGTTTTGCCGACTGGATCGAGGCCAACTGCACCTTCCCCAATTCCATGGTGGACTGCATCGTCCCCGCCACCGGCGCCAAGGAGCTGGAGCTGGCGCGGCAGTTCGGCATCGACGATGCCGCCCCGGTGACCCATGAGAACTTCCGCCAATGGGTGATCGAGGACGCGTTCTGTGCCGGCCGGCCGGACCTCGGCAAGGTCGGCGCCACCCTGTCCACCGATGTCCACGATTTCGAGAAGATGAAGCTGCGGCTGCTCAACGGCAGCCACCAGGTGATCGCCACCTCCGGCGAGATCCTGGGCATCAAGACCATCTCCGAAACCATGGCGCACCCGAAGATCCACGGGCTCTTCCGCAGGGTGGCCGAGCAGGAGATCGCCCCCCATGTGGCGGCGGTTCCCGGTTTCACGCCGGCCGAATACATCGCCTTGATCGAACGCCGCTTCGCCAACCCCGAGATCGTCGACACCACGCGCCGTGTGGCCTTCGACGGATCGAGCCGGCAGCCGGGCTTCGTCATCCCGTCGATCCGCGACGGCATTGCCGCCGGTGCGCCGATCACGGGGCTGGCCCTGGTTTCGGCGATCTGGGCCCGCTACTGCTTCGGCCGGCGCGAGGATGGCTCGGCCGTGGAGCCCAACGATCCCAACTGGAGCTTCCTCACCACGATGGCGCAGGAGGCGGCGGACAACCCGTCTGTGTGGCTGCAATTGCCGGGGATCTACGGCGACGTTGCCCAGCACGAGCCGTTCGCATCCGCCTTCGCCGGATGGCTGACCCTGCTTCACCGCGACGGGGTGGCGGCGGCCATCGATACCTACCTGGCCGGCGGCACGCCCGCGTAAGGGTCCGGCCGCGCGGCC
>JAGQRL010000156.1 GCA_020425485.1 Rhodospirillaceae bacterium | reverse complement strand
GCGACGAGGTGCGGCCGCGCTTCGGGGTGATGCGCGGGCGCGAGTTCCTGATGAAGGACGCCTACAGCTTCGATACGGATTTTGATGGAGCCAAAAGGGCTTACAACAAGATGTTCGTATCGTATCTGCGCATTTTCGCGCGCATGGGGCTGCGCGCCATCCCCATGGAGGCGGAAACCGGCCCCATCGGCGGCAATCTCAGCCACGAATTCATCATCCTGGCCGACACCGGCGAGAGCGAGGTGTTCTGCCACCGCGACTACATCGAGCACGACGTGCTGTCCCAGGCGGTGGACTACGAGGCCGATCTGGAGCCCATCGTCGGCTTCTGGACGGAAAAATACGCCCGCACCGATGAAAAGCACGATCCCGCCGCCTTTGCCGCGGAGGTGCCGGAAGACAAGCAGGTGAGCCGCCGCGGCATCGAGGTGGGGCACATCTTCTATTTCGGCACCAAGTATTCCGCCCCGATGGGCGCCACGGTGTCGACGGCCGAAGGCCAGGCGGTGCCGGTGCACATGGGCAGCTACGGCGTCGGCGTGTCGCGCCTGCCGGCGGCCATCATCGAAGCCAGCCACGACGAAGCGGGCATCATCTGGCCCGATGCGATTGCCCCCTATCGGGTCGGCATCATCAACCTGAAATCGGGCGACGCGGCTTGCGATGCCGCCTGTGAGGCGCTCTACGAGCATCTGACTGAGACCGGGTTCGAGCCGCTGTACGACGACCGGGAAGAACGCGCCGGCGCCAAGTTCGCCGATATGGACCTGATCGGCCTGCCCTGGCAGGTGATCGTCGGCCCGCGCGGGCTGAAGACCGGTCAGGTGGAACTGAAGCGTCGTGCCACGGGCGAGCGCCACGAGGTGGCGCTGGACGATGTGCTGGGGCGGATTGCGGGCGCGGCCGGTTGACCGGCGGCCCGGGTCGATCGACTCCACCGAGATGTGAGCGAACGCGAACGCCGCCGGGCCTGGACCTCCGGGCGGCGGATCGCCATGTCGCCACCACATTGGCGGCGACACTGGCGCCCGGAATTCGACGGCCCTAGGGTCGGCCACTCAACACGGCACAGGAACAGGCGAGCGGGATGGGTGCATTCCAGCGGATGGTGGCGTGGCGCTACCTGAGGGCGCGGCGCAGCGAGGGGTTCATCTCGGTGATCGCCGGCTTCTCCATGGTCGGCATCGCGCTTGGCGTCGGCACGCTGATCGTGGTGATGGCGGTGATGAACGGCTTTCGCCAGGAGCTGGTGGAACGCGTGCTGGGGTTGAACGGCCATCTCGGCATCTACGGCAACGGCACCTCGCTCAGCGACTACGAGGAGCTGGCCGACGAAGTGGCGGATATGGACGGCGTCACCCTGGTGGCGCCGGTGGTGGAAGGCCAGGTGCTGGTCACCGTGCGCGGCGTGGCCAGCGGGGCGCGGGTGCGCGGCGTGCCGGCGGGCTATCTGCACCAGCGCCCGGCTTTGGCCGACGATCTCTACCCGCAGGATGTCGACTTCACCGCCACCAGCGACGGCATCGCCATCGGCGCGGATATGGCCCAGCGCCTGGGCGTGGCGGTGGGCGACCGGATGACGCTGATTTCGCCGCAAGGCAATCCCGGCCCCTTCGGCACCATGCCGCGGATGCGCGACTACTCCGTCGTCGCCCTGTTCGATTCCGGCATGTACGAATACGACAATGCCTATATCTACATGCCGCTGGCGGCCGCCCAGCAGTTCTTCCGCCTGGGCGAGGCGGTGACGACGCTGGAGGTGTTCGTCGAGCACCCCGAGGAGATCTCCGACATCCGCACGCGGCTGCGCGCCGCCATCGGCACGCAAGGCCGGGTGTGGGACTGGCAGGAAGCCAACACCAGCCTGATCACGGCCTTGCAGGTGGAACGCAACGTCATGTTCCTCATCCTCACCCTGATCATCCTGGTGGCGGCCTTCAACGTCATCGCCGGGCTGGTGATGCTGGTGAAGGACAAGGGGCGGGACATCGCCATCATGCGCACCATGGGTGCTTCGCGCGGCATGGTGATGGGGGTGTTCCTGATCACCGGCACCTCCATCGGCGTGGTCGGCACCATCGCCGGCTTCGTGCTGGGGGCGCTGTTCGCCGACAACATCCAGTCGATCCAGCGCTGGATCGAGGACATCAGCGGCACCCAGGTGTGGGACCCCACCGTGCGCTTCCTCACCGAAATGCCGGCGCGCATGGACTGGTGGGAGACGGGAGCCGTGGTGGCGATGGCGCTGGCGCTGTCCTTCCTCGCCACGCTCTATCCCTCCTGGCGGGCGGCCCGCCTCGATCCGGTGGAGGCCCTGCGCTATGAGTGACCGGTTGGCGGCGGCCCTCCACCTCAGCGGCATCACCCGCACCTTCCGCCAGGCCGATGCGGCCCTGGAGGTGCTGCGCGGCGTCGATCTGGACGTGCGGCCGGGCGAGATGGTGGCCCTGGTGGGGCCGAGCGGGGCCGGCAAGTCCACCCTGCTGCAGATTGCCGGCCTGCTGGAACGGCCGACCGCGGGCGAGGTGGAAATCGCCGGCCAGCCGACTACCCGGCTGGGCGACCGCGAGCGCACCCAGCTGCGCTCCACAACCATCGGATTCGTCTACCAGTTCCACCATCTGCTGCCGGAATTCTCCGCCCTGGAGAATGTCATGCTGCCGCAGATCATCGCCGACCGGCCGAAGCGCACGGCCCGCGCCCGCGCCAAGGAGCTGCTCGATCAGGTGGGGCTGTCGGCGCGCACCAGCCATCGGCCGGCGCGCCTGTCGGGCGGCGAACAGCAGCGCGTGGCCATCGCCCGGGCGCTGGCCAATGCGCCGGCCCTGCTGCTGGCCGATGAGCCCACCGGCAACCTGGACCAGGGTACCGCCGACGGCGTGTTCGCCATGCTCCAGGACCTCGTGGCCAACTCCGAAACCGGAGCACTGGTCGCCACCCACAATCTGGATCTGGCCCACCGGATGACCCGCATCGTGGAAATCCGCGACGGTCGAGTCGCCGAGGTGCTGCCGGCCGCGGAATAACCGGATTCCTATTCCATCTCTTGAGTATGCCATCTGAGAGCTGTGGATAGGCGATCATCCGGTCTTGTGATGCGAAGACACAAACCAAGAATCGGGCCTTGGTTGGTGGACGGCGTAATGCTCCTAATCATCGGTTTTGTTGTTTATCAGACGTCAGGAGGCCCCATTTATCGCTGCGAAATCATGCCAGATGAATGGTATATCAAACGAGCTATAGAGCGTCTAATAGATAGCAGTTCATTCTCAATACAGAACAGAAATAGCGAAGAAGACCGCTGGATTAGAGATCATTACTACCCGTACCAATCGATTGAAGTGTTTCTTGCGGAAAACCGTGACTGCTGTCATTTCTCTCGGAGAGGGGGCGACGGACTTAGCGCAGACTCAATACAATCAATACCCAACGATACCGATCTCTATGCCTTTGTCCTAGCTGACTACCGAATTCGGACAGTGAGCGACGGCGTAGTCCGCTACCATCGCGTCATGCCGACGGACGTCTTGCTGTCGTCGTGTGGTGAACCGGTCGATATCTGGTGATAGTGCCCGCCCAATTCTTCAACGACTTCAGCTTGATATCAGATTCGCATCATCGATGCGGTCCCGCGCTTAAGTTCGCGTGACGCTCCTGCCATGATGGGCGATCCCGTTGCCCAAGGTTGCCCGCATGCCCGCCAGCTTCGTCCATCTGCGCACCCATTCCGCCTACTCGCTGAGCGAAGGGGCCTTGCGCATCAAGGACTTGGTGAAGCTGTGCCGGGGGGCCTCCATGCCCGCCGTGGCGGTGACGGACACCAACAACCTGTTCGGCGCCCTGGAATTCGCCCTGGCGGCATCGGACGCCGGCATCCAGCCCATCGTCGGTGCCGTCCTCAATCTGGCCGAAGAGGTGGTGGCGGAGCCCACCAGCCGCGCCGGCCACGCCCAGATCGTGCTGCTGGTGCAGTCCGAAGCCGGCTACCGGGCGCTGATGCGGCTGGTCAGCGACGCCTTCCTGCAAACCGAACCGGGCGACGCCCCGCACATCACCTGGGCCGGCCTGGAAGCGGGCACCGACGGGCTGATCTGCCTGACCGGCGGTGCCGCGGGGCCGGTGGCCCATGGGCTGCTTGAAGGCCGGCCAGCCGTGGCGGAAGCGGCACTGGCGCGCCTGAAGGCCCTGTTTCCCAGCCGGCTTTATGTGGAACTTCAACGCCATGGCGTGGTGGATGAAGACCGCATCGAAGACGCGCTGATCGAACTGGCCTATGCCCACGACCTGCCGCTGGTGGCCACCAACGATGCCTATTTCGCCGATGCCGCCATGTACGAGGCCCACGATGCGCTGCTGTGCATCGCCGACGGCGCCTATGTGGCCGAACCCGACCGGCGGCGGCTGACGCCCGAACACCGGCTGAAGACGCCATCGGAAATGCGCGCCCTGTTCGCCGATCTGCCCGAAGCGGTGGACAACACCGTGGTGATCGCCCGGCGCTGCGCCTTCATGCCGGAGCGGCGGGCACCCATCCTGCCGCACTTTCCCACCACCGAGGGCCGCAGCGAGGCGGAGGAACTGCGCGCGGAGGCCGAAGCGGGCCTGCGCCGGCGCCTCGACACCCAGGTGTTCACGCCCGAGATGGACGAGGATAGCCGGGCGGAGGTGACCAAGGCGTATTTCGCGCGCCTGGCCTTCGAGCTGGACGTGATCGAGGAGAAGGAGTTCCCCGGCTACTTCCTGATCGTGGCGGACTTCATCCAGTGGGCGAAGCGCCAAGACATCCCGGTGGGGCCGGGCCGCGGCTCCGGTGCCGGATCGGTGGCCGCCTGGGCGCTGTCCATCACCGATCTCGATCCCATCCGCTTCGGCCTGCTGTTCGAGCGCTTCTTGAACCCCGAACGCCAGTCCATGCCGGATTTCGACGTGGATTTCTGCCAGGACCGGCGCGACGAGGTGATCCGCTACGTGCAGGAGCGCTACGGCGACGACCGGGTGGCCCAGATCATCACCTTCGGCAAGCTGCAGGCCCGCGCGGTGCTGCGCGATGTCGGCCGGGTGCTGCAAATGCCCTACGGCCAGGTCGACCGGCTGTGCAAGCTGGTGCCCAACAACCCGGCCAAGCCGGTGACCCTGCAACAGGCGATCGACGGCGAACCGCAGCTTCAATCGGCCCGCCGCGCCGAAGCCACCGTCGCAAAGCTGATCGATATCGCCTTGAAACTGGAGGGTTTGTACCGCCACGCCTCAACCCACGCGGCGGGCGTGGTGATCGGCGACCGGCCGCTGGCGGAACTGGTGGCGCTCTACCGCGATCCCAAGTCGCCCATGCCCGTCACCCAGTTCAACATGAAGTATGTGGAGCAGGCGGGCCTGGTGAAGTTCGACTTCCTCGGCCTGAAGACGCTGACGGTGCTGCAACGGGCGGTGGACCAGATGCGCCGGCTTGCCGGCACGGCACCCGACCTCCAGGCCCTGCCGCTGGACGACGAACCCACCTTCGCAATGCTGGGCCACGGCGACACAACGGGCGTGTTCCAGCTTGAAAGTTCGGGCATGCGCGATGTGCTGCGCCGCCTGAAGCCCACCCGGTTCGAGGACATCATCGCCCTGGTGGCGCTTTACCGCCCCGGCCCGATGGACAACATCCCCACCTTCATCGAGGTGAAGAACGGCCAGAAAGCCGCTGAATATCCACACCCTTCGCTCCAGGGCATCCTGGAGGAAACCTATGGCATCATGATCTACCAGGAACAGGTGATGCAGGCGGCCCAGATCCTGGCCGGCTACACGCTCGGCGATGCCGACCTGCTGCGCCGCGCCATGGGCAAGAAGATCCAGGCGGAGATGGATGCCCAGAAGGCCCGCTTCGTCGACGGGGCGGTGGAGCGCGGCGTGCCGAAGAACCAGGCCGCCCACATCTTCGATCTGGTGAACAAGTTCGCCGGCTACGGCTTCAACAAAAGCCACGCCGCCGCCTACGCGCTGGTCGCCTACCAGACGGCCTATCTGAAGGCCAACCACCCGGTGGAGTTCTTCGCCGCGTCGATGACGCTGGACCTGGGCAACACCGAAAAGCTCAACGGTTTCAAGCAGGAACTGGACCGCCTGGGCATCCGCCTGCTGCCGCCGGACGTCAACCGATCGGACGCGCTGTTCGCGGTGGAGCGGCTGGAGGACGGCGAGCTCGCCATCCGCTACGCGCTCGGTGCCATCAAGGGTGTCGGCGTGGAAGCGATGCGGGCGGTAGTGGCAGCACGGGAGGAGGGGGGTGCTTTCGCCGACGTGTTCGACTTCGCCCAGCGCGTCGGCACCAAGGTGCTGAACCGCCGCCAGCTGGAAAACCTCACCCGTGCCGGCGCCTTCGACGGGCTCCAGCCCAACCGGGCGCGCCTGTTCGAGGGGTTGGACACGGTGCTGCGCCACGTCCAGGCCGTCGAGCGCGACCGCCTGCAGATCGGCCTGTTCGGCGAGATGGAGATGCCGGCCCTGCCGGCGCGGCCGGACTGGAATGCGCTGGAACGCCTGCGCGAGGAGTTCGAGGCGGTGGGCTTCTACCTGTCGGCCCACCCGCTGGACAGCTACAACCTCGCCCGGGTGAAGGCCAAGCTCTCCAACCAGATCGAAGCGCAAGCGGCGCGCGGGCACACGGCACTCAAGCTCGCCGGCATCGTCGCCGCCAAGCGGGAAAGCAACACCCGCACCGGCAAGCGCATGGCCTTCGTCACCCTGTCGGACACCGCCGGCCAGTTCGAGGTGACGCTGTTCAGCGAGGTGCTGGCCACCCCCGGCATCCGCGAGCTGCTGGACAGCCACGAACCGCTGCTGGTGGCGGTTGAGGTGCAGCGCCAGGAGGACGGCTACCGGCTCACCGCCCAGTCGGTCCAGTCGCTCGACCGGGCGATGGCGGCGGCGGGATCGGAGATCGAGATCGTCGTCCAGTCGCCCGACAGCCTGCCGCATCTGAAGGCAATTCTCGATCGCCAGGGGCCGGGCCGGGCCAAGGTGCTGCTGCGCGTGCCGCTGGCGCTGGGCGAGGAAGCGGAGATCCGATTGCCCCAGGCGTACGATGTTACCGCCGCCGGCCGGGCCGCCATCAAGGCCGTCGCCGGCATCGGCGATGTGCGGGAAGCATAGCGGCTCTTCCGCGCAGCCGCCGGCCAAGCTTGAAATCCGGCTGTTGCGCGGATATGTACGGGCCACTTCTCACGCGAGCACGGTTCCTCACCATGGGAAACACCGTCCGGTGTTCTCGGCCCCGGCCGAGGATTGCGCTCGCGGCGGCACAACCGGAGTGACCTGAGCGATGACGTCGCCAACCTTTACCATGCGCCAGCTTCTCGAAGCCGGCGTCCATTTCGGCCACCACACCCGGCGCTGGAATCCGAAGATGTCGCCGTACATCTTTGGCGCCCGCAACGGCGTGCACATCATCAACCTCGAAGAGACCATGCCCATGCTGGGCCGGGCGCTGGAGGCGATCCACGACGTGGTTGCCGGCGGCGGCCGGGTGCTGTTCGTCGGCACCAAGCGGCAGGCCCAGGAACGCGTGGCCGATGCGGCCAGGCGCTGCGGCCAGTACTACGTCAACCACCGCTGGCTCGGCGGCATGCTGACCAACTGGAAGACCATCTCGCTGTCGATCAAGCGGCTGAAGGAGATGGACGACCAGCTCAACCAGAACGATCTCGGCTTCACCAAGAAGGAGCTGCTGCAGAAGCAGCGCGAGCGGGACAAGCTGGAGCGCGCGCTGGGCGGCATCCGCGACATGGGCGGCCTGCCCGACATGCTGTTCATCATCGACACCAACAAGGAAGCCATCGCGGTGCAGGAAGCCAACAAGCTTTCCATCCCGGTGGCGGCGGTGATCGACAGCAACTCCGATCCCACGGGCATTGCCTTCCCGATCCCCGGCAACGACGACGCGCTGCGCGCCATCGAGCTGTACTGCGAGCTGGTGGCCGGTGCGGTGCTGGGCGGCATCGAGACGGAGATGGTGGCCTCGGGCACCGATATCGGCGAGCTGGAAACGCCGACGCCGGAAGATCTTCCGGGCGAGACCGAAGCCGCCGGCGAGGCCGCTGCGGAGCCCGACGTGACGGCGGCGGCACCCGCGGCCGATGGCGAGGCGGCCACCCAGCAGGCCAGCGCCTGAGCCCAGCCTATCGACGAACCGGCGGCGGGCACCCCGCCGCCGGCCTTTCACGCCTACAAACCGGCCACCGGCCGCACCGAAAAACGGGGACGAGACCATGGCGCACATCACGGCCAGTCTGGTGAAGGAGCTGCGCGACAAGACCGGCGCCGGCATGATGGACTGCAAGAAGGCCCTGGCGGAGAGCGACGGCGACGTTGAAGGGGCGGTGGACTGGCTGCGCAAGAAGGGTCTTGCCGCCGCTGCCAAGAAGGCCGGCCGCACCGCGGCGGAAGGGCTGGTGGGCGTTGCCGCCGCCGGTACCGCCGGTGCCCTGGTGGAGGTGAACTCCGAAACCGACTTCGTCGCCCGCAACGAGACCTTCCAGGCCTTCGTCTCCACCTTGACGGAGCTGGCGCTGGGCACCGAAGGCGATGTGGACGCCCTGAAGGCGGCCGCCTATCCCGGCACCGGCCGCACGGTGGCCGAGGAGATCACGCACCTGATCGCCACCATCGGCGAGAACATGGGTGTGCGCCGGGTGGCCCATGTCACCGTGCCGGTCGGCGTTGTGGCCAGCTATGTGCACAATGCGGCGGCCCCGGGCCTCGGCAAGATCGGCGTGATCGTCGGCCTGCAGACCGAGGGCGACGCGGAGCAGGCCACTGCTCTCGGCCGCCAGATCGCCATGCACATCGCCGCCGCGCGCCCCGAAGCGGTGTCGGTGGACGAGGTCGATGCCTCTGCGCTCGACCGCGAACGCGACGTGCTGACCGAACAGGCCCGCGCCAGCGGCAAGCCGGAAAACATCATCGCCAAGATGGTCGAAGGCCGTCTGCGCAAGTACTACGAAGAGGTGGTGCTGCTGGAGCAGGTGTGGGTGATCGACGGCGAAACCAAGGTCGGCAAGGTGCTGGAAGCGGCGGCCAAGGACCTGGGGGGGCCGGTGACCGTGACCGGCTTTGCCCGCTTCAACCTGGGCGAGGGCATCGACAAGGGCGAAAGCGACTTCGCGGCAGAAGTTCAAGCGACGCTGGGCGGTTGAGCGGCCATGCCGGAAGCGCAGGAGCGCAACGCCATGGCGACTGAAACCCAACCGACCCCCTCCTACCGGCGCATTCTTCTGAAAGTGTCCGGCGAAGCCCTGATGGGCGACGGCGACTACGGCATCGATCGCGACACCGTCGATCGCATCGCCGCGGAGATCGCCCGCACCCACAACGAGGGCTACGAAATCTCCGTGGTCGTCGGCGGCGGCAACATCTTCCGCGGTGTCTCCGCCGCCGCCCGCGGCATGGAACGGGCAGCAGCCGATTCCATGGGCATGCTGGCCACCGTCATCAACGCGCTGTCGCTGCAGAACGCTTTGGAAAAGCAGGGCGTGGCCACGCGGGTGCAGTCGGCCATCTCCATGTCCAGCGTGTGCGAGCCCTATATCCGCCGCCGTGCCGTGCGACACATGGAAAAGGGCCGGGTGGTGATCTTCGCCGCCGGCACCGGCAACCCCTTCTTCTCCACCGATACCGCCGCGGCCTTGCGGGCGGCGGAAATGAATTGCGATGTGATCGTCAAGGCCACCCAGGTGGACGGCGTGTACGACGCCGATCCCCGCAAGGTGGCCGAGGCCAAGCGCTATGAGCGGCTGTCCTATATGGAGGTACTGGCGCGCGATCTCCGCGTGATGGATCATTCCGCCATTTCGCTGGCACGGGAGAACCATATTCCCGTGATTGTCTATGCGATCCATGAAGACGGCGCCCTGGCGCGGGTTCTGCGCGGCGAGGGGCGCTATACGATTATCTGCGAAGGGAGTTGAGGGAATGGCCGACCCGGATCTGAGCGACGTCGTCAAGCGGATGGACGGTGCCTTGAAGGCGCTGGCGCACGAATTCGGGGGGCTGCGTACCGGCCGGGCTTCGGCCGGCCTTCTGGAGCCGGTGACGGTGGAAGCCTACGGCTCGCAGATGCCGATTTCCCAGGTGGGCACCATCAGCGTGCCGGAGCCGCGCATGATCACCGTGCATGTGTGGGACAAGTCGGCGGTGAAGGCGGTGGAGAAGGCGATCCGCGATGCCGGCCTGGGGCTGAACCCGCAGCCCGATGGCCAGGTGGTGCGCGTGCCGATCCCCGAACTGAACGAAGAGCGCCGGCGCGAGATCCTGAAGATCGCCGGCAAGTACACCGAGCAGGCCAAGGTGGCCGTGCGCAACGTGCGCCGGGACGGCATGGACATGCTGAAGCGCATGGAGAAGAGCGGCGACATCTCCGAAGACGAACACAAGATGTGGGCGGACGAGGTGCAGAAGCTGACCGACGAGCACATCAAGAAGATCGACGAAGCCGCCGAATCGAAGGAAAAGGATATCCTTCAGGTCTGATCCCAGCCGCATCGAACATGGTCGTTTCCGCCGCCACGGCGATGGCGTGCCCAACCCGCAGGTAGACATGTCGGCCGCACCGCCCCGCCACATCGCCATCATCATGGACGGCAACGGCCGCTGGGCGCGTGCCCGCGGCCTGCCGCGCCATTTCGGCCACCGCAAGGGCGTAGAAGCCCTGCGCCGCACCATCGAGGCGGCGGCCGATCTGGGCATCGCCAATCTCACCCTGTTCGGCTTCTCCACGGAAAACTGGCGGCGCCCGGCGTCGGAAGTGAAGGAGCTGCTGGGGCTGATGCGCCGCTACCTCAGCTCCCATGTGGCGGAGCTGTGCGAGAACGACATCCGCTTGCGGGTGATCGGCGAACGCCAGGGCTTCAGCCGCGATCTCGCCAGCCTGATCGAACGCGCCGAGGAGCTGACCCGCGACAACCGCCGCCTGGTGCTGACCGTGGCGCTGAACTACGGCGCCCGGCGGGAGCTGACGCTGGCGGTGACCCAACTCGTCCAGGAAGCGGCCGCCACCGGCCAGGCACCGGTGATCGACGAGGCGGCGATTTCCGCCCGCCTGTTCACCCACGACCTGCCCGACCCCGACCTGGTGATCCGCTCCAGCGGGGAACAGCGGCTCAGCAACTTCCTGCTCTGGCAGTCCGCCTATTCCGAACTGGTGTTCGTCGACACCCTGTGGCCCGATTTCGGCCGGGCCGACCTGGAATATGCGCTCAGCGAATACGGCCGGCGGGACCGCCGCTACGGTGCCGTCGTCAGCGGTGAATAGGCTTTCCAACCTCCAGGCCCGCATCGCGACCGCCTTCGTCATCGGCCCGCTGGCGATTGCCGCGGCCTGGCTGCACCATGGCACCTGGGTGGCGCTGATCGCCGTGGCCGTGGTGGCGGGCGGCCGCGAATGGGCGCGCATGATGGTGCCGCACGCGGCCCTGCTGCTGACGCTGCGGCTGGGTGCGGGTTTGGCGGCGGCGGCCGTGGTTGCCTCCCTCTTCGGCGTTCCCTGGGGGCTGGGCGTGCTGCTGGCGGCAGTGGCGCTGGCCTGGCTGCCCTGGCCGGCAGCAGGGGAGGCGGGGCCGGCGTTGGTCGGCCCGCTCGCCTGGGGCCTGCTCTATCTCGGCCCCTCGGCGGTCGCCCTGGTGTGGCTGCACGCCCAGCCGGGCATCGGGCTGACCTTGGTGATCTGGGTTCTGGTGGTGGTGTGGACCACCGATATCGGCGCCTATGCCAGCGGCCGCAGCATCGGCGGCCCCCGCCTGTGGCCCGCCGTCAGCCCGCGCAAAACCTGGGCCGGCTTCGTCGGCGGCTTGGTGCTGGGCTCCCTCGGGGGACTGGCGGTGCGGCGCCTTGCCGTCGGCGACCTGTCCCCCTCGGTGGTGGCCGTCGCGGTCGCCGTTTCGCTGGCCTCCCAGGCGGGCGACCTTCTCGAATCGGGGATCAAGCGGCGCCACGGGGTGAAGGACACCGGGGGGCTATTACCCGGCCATGGCGGCGTGCTAGACCGGCTCGATGGCCTGTTCGTTGCCGCACCGGTGTTCGCCATGATCCACGCAATGGCAGGAGACGACCTGAGATGGCAGTAACCAGATGGCAGTAAGCCTTGCCGAGGCAGAAGCCGTCCGTACGGTCGCCATCCTCGGGTCCACCGGATCCATCGGCACCAGTACGCTCGACCTGATTTCGCGCCACCGCGACCGCTTCCGCGTGGCCGCCCTGACCGCCCATCGCAGTGTCGATCGCCTGGCCGAACAGGCGCGCCAGGTGCGCCCGGACCTGGCGGTGATCGGCGATCCCAGCCTGTTCGGCGCCCTGCGCGCGGCCTTGGATGGCACCGGCATCGAAGTGGCCGCCGGCCCCGAAGCGGTGGTGGAGGCCGCCTGCCGGCCCAGCGACATGGTGGTGGCCGGCATCGTCGGCGCCAGCGGCCTGCGCTCCACCCTGGCGGCGGCGGCGCGGGGCGCCATGGTGGCCTTCGCCAACAAGGAGTGCCTGGTGTGCGCCGGCGACCTGATGGTCGACCATGTGCGCACCCACGGCGCCACCCTGCTGCCGGTGGACAGCGAGCACAACGCCATCTTCCAGGTGCTGGACGTGGCCGGCCGCGACCATCTGAGCCGGCTGATCCTCACCGCTTCGGGCGGGCCCTTCCGCACCTGGTCGCGCGAGCGCATGGAAGCGGCGACGCCGGAACAGGCGGTCGCCCACCCCACCTGGGACATGGGTGCGAAGATCTCGGTGGACAGCGCCACCATGATGAACAAAGGCCTGGAAGTGATTGAGGCCGCACATCTTTTCGGCGTGGACGAAGGGATGATCGACGTCGTGGTGCACCCCCAGTCGGTGGTGCACAGCCTGGTGGAGTACGACGACGGCTCGGTGCTCGCCCAGCTCGGCTCGCCGGACATGCGGACCCCCATCGCCTATGCGCTCGCCTGGCCCCAGCGCATCACCACGCCCAGCCAGCGCCTTGATCTGGCGCGGGTCGGCGAACTGACCTTCGAAGCACCGGATCCCGAACGCTTCCCGGCCCTGCGGCTGGCGCGAGCGGCCTTGCGCGAGGGGCGGGGAGCGCCCACCGTATTGAACGCTGCCAATGAGGTGGCGGTGGCGGCGTTCCTCGGCCGCCGGATCGGCTTTCTGGACATCGCGCGGGTGGTGGAGGCCGCATTGGAGCGTGCCGAACACGCCCCGCCGGCCAGCATCGAGGACGTGGAGGCGATCGATGCGGCGGCCCGCCGGGAAGCGGAGAACGAGGTCGGCCGCCGCCAGCCCTAGCCAGCGCGCCCGATGGGGCGGCGGGGCCGGGTAGCGCCGACGACGGAGCGACAACGACAAGGTAGCGATGCTCGACTACATCCTTCCCTTCATCGTGGTTCTGAGCGTGCTGGTGTTCGTGCACGAGCTTGGCCACTACCTGGCGGCGCGCATGTGCCGGGTGCGGGTGGAAGTGTTCTCCATCGGCTTCGGCCCGGAACTGTTCGGCTTCAACGACCGCGCCGGCACCCGCTGGAAGATCAGCGCCATGCCGCTGGGCGGCTACGTGAAGATGCTGGGCGACATGGACGCCAGCTCGCGCCCGGACAAGGACGCCGCCTTGCTGCCCGACGAAATCCGGGCCGGCGCCTTCCCCTACAAGTCGGTACCGCAGCGCGCCTGGATCGTCGCCGCCGGGCCGCTGGCCAACTTCGCCTTTGCCGCGGTGGTGCTGGCCGTGCTGCTGGCGAGCGACGGCCACCCGTTCCCGCGCTCGGTGGTGGGCAACGTGGTGGACGGCTTCCCGGCCGCCGCCAGCGGGCTCCAGGAAGGCGATCTGGTGACCGCGGTGGACGGCACCCCCGTGGAACGCTTCATGGAGATCCCGGATCTGGTGCAGGCCGCCATGGGCGCCCGCTACCAGCCGCGCGAAGGCCAGCAGATCCTGAACTACGAAGACTATCGCAACCTGGTGCACAGTGTCGGCCTGCCGCCGATCACGCTGACCATCGAGCGCGACGGCGAGAGCCAGGACCTAACCATCGTGCCGATGGGCCGCACCGTGGTCGATTCCACCGGTACCGAGTTCCCGGTGTTCCGCCTGGGCTTCATCGCCGATACCGGCCCCTACGGCGTGCTGGACTCCATCTGGCTCGGCGTCAGCGAGACCGTGTGGCTGACCGCCGCCACCTTTGATTCGGTGGGCGAGATCATCTCCGGCGACCGCGGCTCGGAAGAACTGGGCGGGCCGATCCGCATCGCCCAGATGTCCGGGGATGTGGCGCAGCTCGGCATCGTTGCACTGCTGTGGTTCATGGCCCTGCTGTCGGTCAACCTGGGGCTGATTAACCTTCTGCCGATTCCCATTCTTGACGGCGGACACCTGCTGTTCCTGGGGGCGGAAGCCGCCCTCGGCCGGCCGTTGAGCGATCGTTTGCAAGAATATGGTTTCCGCATCGGGTTGGCTCTGGTACTAACCTTGATGGTGTTTGCGACCTGGAATGACTTGGTGAACCTTCAGGTTTTCGAGTTTCTTTCTGGGCTGATTTCTTGATGTCAGCAGTGCTGGTCCGGACAATCCCATGATGTCGCTCCGTCGAACCTTTGCCATAGCCCTAGCGGCCTTGTCCTGGTCGCTGTTCGGACTTCTGCCCGCCCACGCGCAACTTGGCCTACCGGACGACGCCATCGAATCCATCGCGGTGGAAGGCAACCAGCGCATCGAGCGGTCGACCATCGAGAGTTATTTGACCGTGCAGCCGGGCGATCCGTTCGATCCCCGCGCCATCGAGCAATCGTTAACCAGCCTGTTCCGCACCGGCCTGTTCGCCGATGTGCAGTTCGAGCGCCAGGGCCAGGTGCTGATCATCAATGTGGTCGAGAACCCGATCATCAACCGCATCAGCTTCGAGGGGAACGACCGCATCGACGACGAGCAGCTGCTGGCGGAAATCCAGCTGCGCCCGCGCGTCGTCTACACCCGCACCCGCGTGCAGAGCGATGTCACCCGCGTCCAGGAAGTCTACCGCCGGTCCGGCCGCTTCGCCGCCACGGTGACGCCGGAGGTGATCCAGCTCGACCAGAACCGCGTGGACCTGGTGTTCTCCATCGACGAGGGGCCGCTGACTACCATCCGGTCCATCAGCTTCGTCGGCAACGAGGTGTTCAGCGACAGCGAGCTGGAAGGCCAGATCCTCAGCGAGGAATCGGGGCTGCTCGACTTCCTCAGCTCGACCGACACCTACGATCCCGACCGCCTGGCGGTCGACCGCGAGATGCTCCGCGACTTCTACCTGAGCGAAGGCTACGCCGATTTCCGCGTGGTCAGCGCCGTCGCCGAGCTGACGCCGACTCAGGACGAGTTCTTCATCACCTTCACCGTTGAGGAAGGCCCGCGCTACACCTTCGGCAACATCGATATCCAGTCGGAAATTCCCGACGTGGATACCGCCAGCCTGATGCCGCTGGTGGTGGGCGAGTCGGGCGACTACTTCTCCAACAACGATATCGACCAGACCATCGATGTGCTGGGCGAAACGCTGGCCGACCGGCAATACGCCTTCGCCGAGGTGACGCCGCGCATCCAGGTGGACCGCGAAAACACCCTGGTGAACGTGATCTACGACATCGACGAAGGCGCCCGCGTGTTCGTCGAGCGGATCGAGATTTCCGGCAACGTCCGCACCGTCGACAGCGTGATCCGCCGCGAATTCGAACTCGTGGAAGGCGACCCGTTCAGCGCCTCGCGCATGCGCGCCTCCCAGGAGCGCATCGAGGCCCTCGGCTTCTTCGCCGACGTGACCGTGGACAACGTGCCCGGCTCCACGCCCGACCAGACGGTCATCCAGGTGAACGTGGAAGAGCAGAGCACCGGCGAACTGCTGCTGGGCGGCGGCTATTCCAGCTACCAGGGCCCCATCGGCCAGATCAGCCTGGAAGAGCGCAACCTGCTCGGCCGCGGCCAGCGCCTGCGCATCGCCGCCACCATCGGCGGCCGCACCCAGGAATTCGACCTGCGGTTCACCGAACCGCGCGTGTTCGATCGGCCGATCTCCGCCGGGTTCGAGGCGTTCCGCATCACCACCGACAACCAGGACGAAAGCTCCTACGACGAGTTCCGCTTCGGCTTCAGCGTCAACTCCGGCTATCGCCTGGCGCCCCATCTGTTCCACTCGGTGGAATACCGCCTGCAACAGGTGGAAATCACCGATGTGGGGGCATCGGCCTCGCGCCTGATCGCCCTGCAGGAAGGCCAACAGGTCACCTCGCTGGTCGGTCATGAGCTGACCTACGACATGCGGGACAGCCGCATCCGCCCCACCGAAGGCTACATCCTCACCCTGGGCAACGATTTCGCCGGCATCGGCGGCGACACCCGCTTCATCCGCACCACGGCGTCCGGCAGCATCTTCTTCCCGATCTATGAGCGCGACTACGTGCTCAACCTGCGCGGCGAGATGGGCTACATCGTCGGCCTCGGCGACGACGTGCGGATCACCGACCGGTTCTTCGTCGGCGGCCCCAACCTGCGCGGCTTCGAGGTCGGCGGCATCGGCCCCCGCGACCTGGCGACCAACGATGCCATGGGCGGCAACTCCTTCGCCGTGGGCACGGTGGAGCTGGCCTTCCCGCTGGGCGGGTTTGTCGAGGATCTCGGCTTCCGCGGCCGCACCTTCACCGATTTCGGCGTGCTGACCGGCACCGACGACGCCGACTTCATCGACAACGGTTCGGGTGGCAATGCCATCAACCTGGTAGATGAAGCCTCGGTCCGCGTATCGATCGGGGCGGGCCTGTCGTGGGACTCGCCCCTCGGGCCGGTCAACCTCGACATCGCCTATCCCGTGCTGAGCGAGAGCTTCGACCAGGATCAGCTCTTCTCCTTCAGCTTCGGCACCACCTTCTGATTGGCGCACGTGGGCAAGCTTTTCGCGGCACTGCTCCTCGGTCTGCTCTGCTTGCAGGGGGTCGCCCCCGGGGCGGGGCGTGCGCTCGCCCAGGACCAGCCGGCGGACGCTTCCACCATCATCGTGGTGGACTTCCAGGCCGCCCTGCGCCGGTCCAGCGCTGCCCAGTCCGTGCAGCAGCAGGTGGACGCCGCCCGCGACATCTACCAGGAACGCTTCGGCGCCATGGAAGCCGACCTGCGCGAGGACGAGCAGGCCCTCAGCGAAGCGCGCGACGACCTGACGGAGGAGCAGTTCGCCGAGCGCCGCCGCGAGCTGGAACAGCGGGTGCTGGATGCGCAGCGGGCGGTGCAGGAAAGCCGCGGCGCGCTGGACCAGGCGATGGCCGACGGCATGGCCCAGGTGCGCTCGGCCATGTTCGAGGTGATCGCCGCCATCGCCGATGCCGAAGGGGCACTGATCGTGCTGGATAAGGCGCACGTTATCTTGGTAAGTCAGGGGCTCGACAGAACCGACCTGGTGGTCGAACGCCTGAACGAACGGCTGCCGAGTATTGAACTGACCGGCCTCGACGATTTGGCGGAGAACCCCTAGCATCGCTGCCAGCTTCCCACGGGGAGGCGGGGGCGAAGCGGCCGGGGGTGTTCGCGTCTGGCGTCCGGTGCCAAGCCATTGTTCCGTCAACGCGGTGCCGGTGGCGGCGACATGAAGAGGAGTGGAGGAGCAATGGATGGCTCCGTGACCGGCGAGACCGTGCCGGTCGTCGATATCAAGCGGGTGATGGAGATGATCCCGCATCGCTATCCGATGCTGCTGGTCGACCG